>JAPKZE010000480.1 GCA_026393955.1 Candidatus Aminicenantota bacterium | reverse complement strand
CGATGACCTCCGTTCGATAGGCGGCGGCGACGGCTGCGGCGAGATCTCGATAGCGGACCTCCTCGGACTGTCGGCCCAGGAGGCCGGCCAGACGGGAGGCCATAAGGACCGTTTCATGGTAGAGAGGCGTCACGAGCGCCGGAACGGGAGTCGGCTCCAGGCTCTCGTGGTCGGCCAAGCCCTCCCGGATGAGGCCGTCCGGATTCGACCGGGCTACGAGATCGAGCCATCGGCTCGCCGTGTCGTATTGCTCTTCGACCAGGCGGCGGTCCCCGTAATGCTGGACGAGCTTGGTCTGGAGGAGCGGATGGGCCATGGCCCAGGCCAGCCCGCAGTATTGGATGCCCACGAAGGGGGCCGTGTCCGTGAGCATGCCGTCCTCGCGGGCGGCGTCCGCCCAGTCGGCCGCCGCCTTGCCGTAGAAACCGGCCATTTCGAAGTTGGCCAGGAAGGCGTCGGCCGTGGCGACGAGGTCGCCGCCGTAGCCGAACTTCTCCCTGTGGGGGCAGTCGGATTGGACGCCGAAGATGTTGCTCAGGAACGTCCACCGGACCATGTCCTGGATCCGGTTGAAGAGGTCATTCGAGCAGGAGAATTCTCCGCTCTCGGGGAGGTCCGTGTTCAGCCGCAGCCCTTCGAGATCGTCGAGGGCCGGCGGGCCCGCGAGGCCGGTGACTTCGGCGTAGCGGAAGCCATGGAACGTGAAGCGGGGGGTATAGACCTCCTCGCCGCCGCCGCGGGCGATATAGGTGTCGGCCTGCTCGGCGATCTCGGGCGCCCCGGGCCCGCCGATGGGACGGCCGTCCTTGCTCCGGCCCTTGATCTGGCCGCAGACGGAGGTCAGCGTATTCAAGGTCCCGTCGCCGTTGAGGAGCTCGCCGAAGCGCATCCTGATCCGCGTCCCCGCGGGCGCGCGCAGACGCAGACGGGCCCAGCCGGCGAAATTGCGCCCGAGATCGTAGAGGGCCACGCCCGGCCGCGGCGCGCTGACCCGGATCGGGCGAAGACGGGCCGTGACCCGGATGGGCGGCTGGGGCTGCGCCTGGAGGGCGCCGGAAGGCCCCGGGCAGAGGACGGCCGGCGACCAGCCGGTCCCGATCGCGCCGGGGGAATCCCAGCCCGGGATCTCCAGACGCGCATCGTAGACTTCGCCCAGATAGACGTTGTTCCGCAGGACCGGGCCGCCCCGGACCTGCCAGTCCGGACCGGTCGCGATGATCACCGTCTGGCCGTCCTCGCCTTCGATCACCAACTGGGCGATGAGACAGGGCCGGCCGACCGGGAGGTCCGCCCGAAGGTTCCGGCTCCCCCACATCCGGAGGGGGAGGGGATTCCACCAGCCGTTGCCCAACATGACCCCGACGCAATTGAGGCCCGCCTGGACGGAGGCGGTCACGTCGTAGACGCTGTAGAACACGCGTTTGTCATAATTCGTCCAGCCTGGGTCCAGGACCCGGTCCCCGACGCGCCGGCCGTTGATCGAGGCCTCGTAGTAGCCGAGCCCGGTGATATAGAGGCGGGCCCGGGCGATCCGCTCCGGCGCGACGAACTCCTTTCGGACGAGCGGGGCCGGATCGTCCCGGTAGAAGTCCTCGTCATCGGCGGGCACGGGCTTTCCGTCGCTGATC
>JAPKZE010000035.1 GCA_026393955.1 Candidatus Aminicenantota bacterium | reverse complement strand
CTCGGGGGACTACCTGAGCAGCTACTTCCTGCCGTACCCGACCCAGTTGAGCGGATCGTTCGCCCGTCAAACCGGAGCCCTGACCGAGAGTTGGACCCGCCGGGATATCGGCCTGGAGCCGCGCCTCGACGTGCCCCTCTTCATCCTGACCGGGCCGAACACCTTCTCCGCCTCCGAGACCTTCGCTTACGACATGCAGGCGCTGAAGAGGGCCAGGCTCGTCGGAGAGCCGACCGGAGGCGGGGCCCACTCCACCGACGTCTTCGGCATCGATGACCGGTTCGAATTCTACATCTCGACGGAGAGGTCGGTCAGCCCCGTCACCGGGGGGAACTGGGAAGGGACCGGGGTCATCCCCGATATCCCCGTCCCCGCGGCGTCGGCCCTGGAGGCCGCCCTGGTCGAGGCCCGCAAAGCCGCCGAGGCCTTCGGAAAGACCAAGGACGCGGGCCTGACGGCTGACGTCGAGGCCATGCAAACCCTCGCCGACGACGCGGCCCGGCTCTACCGCGAGGGCAAGGACCGCGAGGCCGCGGCGGCCCTGGACGCGCTGGTGGGGCGGATCCGGGCGGCCGGGCTCGCGAGCGAGTTCTTCATGATGGTTTTCGCCTACAACTTCCAGGCCCCCGAGGACGAGCGGATGCTCTTGGCCGTCCTCGGAAAGAACATCGAGCTCTTTCCCAAGTCGTTCACCGCTTTCGAGCTCTTGGCGTCCGTCTGTGCTTCCCTGGGCAAGACGGAGCTCGCCCTCGGATATTTCCGGACCGATGAATCGGCCGGCCCTCTTGGCGCTGAGCGCGGTCCTGGCGATCGTCCCGACCGGGGCGTCCCCTCAGGCGGGCGGCCCATCCGCTGAACTGGAAAAGATCGGACAGGCCATTCACGCCTGCATCGGCTGGGCCAAGACGAAGGATTTCGGGCTCCTCTACGGCGCCATCGCCAACGACGCCGATTTTATCGAGGTCCATCCCGACGGGAAGATCGTCAGGGGCTTCGAGGAATTCAGGAAAGCCGAGGCCTTCTGGGGCAGCCCGGATTTCAAGGCGGTCCGTTACGAGATCCGGGACCTCAAGATCAAGCTCTCGCGGTCCGGGGACGTGGCCTGGTTCTCGGCCATCCTCGACGATATCAACGAGTGGAAGGGCCGGCCCGCGAACTGGGAGGACACCCGCTGGACCGGCGTGCTCGAGAAGCGGGACGGCCGCTGGGTGATGGCCCAGCAGCATTTCTCTTTCGCCGAGAAGAAGCCGGCCGAAACACCCTGACCCCCCGGCCCATCCGCCTGGAAAGCGACGCTCCGGGCGTCCGAAAAGGGGCATTGGCTTTTCGGGCCGGGTGTGTTAGACTTTTTCGGTAATGGAGAATAAACCCGCCTCTCATATCACCAAGTTTTCGGATTACCTCAAGCCCAACCAGGTCGTGTACGACCTGAAGGGCAAGGACAAGGTCGAGGCCATCGAGGAGCTGCTCGACGTTCTGGCCAAGCAGAAGCTCATCGACAACAAGAAGCTCATCCTGACCCGCATCATCGACCGCGAGAACCTCGTCTCCACGGCCATCGGTTCGGGCGTCGCCCTGCCGCACGCCCGCGTCGATTCCGGCGGCGAGATCGCGGTCGCGGTCGGCCGGTCGGAGAAGGGCATCGACTTCGACGCCCACGACGGCCAGAGGGTCCACCTGATCATCCTCGTCGTCTGGAACCCGACCCTGCCCGGTCTCTTCAACCACCTCTTCGCCGGCCTGGCCCGCTTCCTCATCCGGGCCGAGAACCGCGGCCGGATCCTCGCGTCCAAGGATAAAGCGGAGCTTTACGAGATCCTCGCCGGGATCGAGTTCCGGTTCATCCACGAGGAGAAGATCGTCAGCCGGGCCCGGCTGCTCAAGAAGCTCCAGGAGATCGAGCTCAAGAAGAAGAGGGCGACCAAGGAGCAGCAGAAAGAGCTCCACAAGCAGGCGGCCATGATCCGGGAGGAGCTCGACCGCGACCTCCTCGTCCGCTTCGACCGGCTGATGGAGCGCTACGGCTTTGCCGTCGCCGACGCTGTCGAGGGCGTCTGCCAGGGCTGCAATATCAACATCTCGACGCAGATGTACTCGGCCATGGAAGACTCCAACGACATCTACGTCTGCGAGAACTGCGGCAAGTACCTGGTCTCGGCCAAGAAGAAGAAAAAGTAAAGCCTCCTTCTCGGCTTCGCGCGGAATACCTTGCCGGCTACTCGATCCCCTCGGAGGCCAGGTTCTGGGGGACAAAGAGCTTGTACACCGGGTAGGTTTGCGCCCCGCGGCCCCACTGGGCGACGATGTCGCGGTCGAAATAATTCCAGACGAGCAGGCCGTCGTCGCTCTCCGGCTCGAGAAGGTAAGCGGCCAGACGGCCGAGAGGCTGGGCCATGCGGACGAGCCAGGTCCCCCGGGGGAATTCCCGTTTCTCGACGGCGGCCTCGCCTTTGACCGTATTGGTCCGGTGCCCCTGGTAGAGGCGCTCGGCGCCCTTGATCTCCTTGAGCCGGAACGCTTCCGCTTCGAGGGTCACGGGCTCGGTCAGTCGCTCGACGGCGATGCCGTGCTGGCGGAGCTTGTCGGCCACCTCGGTCCCGGCGAGAGGGATGAGGTAGGCGAAGGGCAGCCGGACCGAGCGCTTGGCGACGAAGTCGGCGTAGTAGGGCATGGTGTAGGTCTTCTTGCGGTCGGTCGGCCGCATCCGGGGGAAGGGCCCCTGGGGGGCGCCCTCGGCGGCCGGCGGTGCTTCCATCTCGTAGCCCTGGACGGAGATCTGGCCGGGGAGCGGCTTGACCTCGACGTCCAGGCCGAACGTGTCGGTCTCCGCGGGGGCGAGGCCGGCCTGGACCGCGCGGGCGTCGGCGTCGGCGACGAGCTTCTGCAGCTCGGCCGAGTTCGCCCAGCAGTAGTCGAGCAGCGCCTGGAGCATGTGGTAGTTCCCGGCGACGCGCGTCCGGAAGTCGGCGTAGTTGTAGTTCTCGATGAGGACGGAGAGGCGGCCGCGCAGGCCGACATAGTTGGTCATGTAGCGGGGTTGGTGGCCGAAGGTCTGCCAGCCCTTGCTCATGTCCCGGAAGTCCATGGGGTCCCCGTAGGGGAGGGCGAGCGTGCCGTACTTCTTCTCGAGCGTCGCGTCGACCGCCGGTAGCATCTTGTCCCGGGCGTACTTCAGGACGGCCGGATCGCCGTTGGGGCAGAGCGGCCAGGAATAGGTCACCGGCTCCTGGTGGAACGAGCCGTCGGTCGTGTGGCAGTCGACAAGGAGCAGCGGGTCCCAGCGCCCGAGGACGTTCTTGACGAGGCCGGCGAGCTCCGGGCTCTCGAGCTTCATGGCGTCGCGGTTGAGGTCGAGGTTCTGGCCGTTGTGGCGGAGGCCCGAGCCCTTCTCCGGGCCGACCTGGCCCATGCGGTTGCGCGGGTCCATCTTGTCGTTGCCGTCGGCGTTGAAGACCGGGGCGACGAGCAGCACGATCCGGTCGAGATAGGGCGTCTTGGGATCGAGGACGATGTCGCGGGCCAGCATCAGGGCCGATTCTTTGCCCTCGACTTCGCCGGCGTGGATGTTGGCCTGGACGTAGACGACGATGCGCTTGTCGTAGCGCAGGGCCAGGGGGTCGCGCGGGACGGGCCTGCCGACGACGAGGAGCGGGACGGCCCGGCCCTCGGCCGAGACGGCCAGGGTCTCGAGCCGGACGAAGGGCGAGAGCTTCTGAAGGTCCTGGACGAAGGCCATGACCTCGGCGTAGGTCGAGGTCGCGGCGTAGTCGCTCGCCTCGGCGGCCGTCTTCGGGCCCGAAGCGGGGGCCGCGGGCTGGGGCGGAACGGGAGCGACGGGCGGCGGCTTGACGGGTTCGGGACGCGGGCCCTGGGGGGCGCCTTGGGGCGGCGGCGTCTGGCCGGCGGGCGGCGGGACCTGGGCCGAAATGGCCAAGGCGGCGATGACGATCGCGATGAAGAAGAGGATCGGGACGCTGAGCGTGCGGGGTGTCGGCTTCATGAGGACCTCCGTTGTTTGGACGCCGGAAAGGGCAGTTTATTCCACTCGGACCGGGGGCACAATACTAGAGGTAGATCTCTTTCCGATGTCCGATCCGGACGATGAGGATGGTCAGATCCATCCCGTCTTTTTTGAAGATCACCCGGTAGCTGCCGACTTTCAAGCGGTACAGATCCTCGACATCCCCCTTCAGCCGCCTGATATTGTTCTTCAAAGCCTCCGGGTTTTCGGCCAGGATGAGGAGCTTCTCCTTGATGATCCTCTGATGGGGGCGGTCGATCCGAGAGAGATCGTCCAGGGCCCGGCCGAGGAATCGGAGGGTATTCACGCTAGAGGCCCAGCTTCTTCCAGACGGCCTCGGCGTCGTGAACCCGGTCACGGCCCTTTTCGAGGTCGACCAGGCGCTTTTTGGCGAGCTTCAGGTCGAGAAGGTCGAAATAGGTCTCGAGGGCTTTTTCGATGATAGCGCTCTTCTTCTCGCCGAGTTCGGCAGCGACGCACTCGAGCTCTTTCGATACGTCCTGGTCAATTGTAATGTTATGTCTCACTTGCATCTTTCTGCTCCTTGGTTATACACATAATAAGCACAATATAAGTGTATAGTCAAGGGGCCCCTCATTTATTCGGCCATAGAAAAGACGCTGTCACCGATGCGTTCTTCTCAGGTCCGGCCGCTGGCGGGGATCCGCCAATACAAGGAACTTGTCGCCGGGGACATGGCCCTGTTCGCGAAGTAGACGCTTCCCGCCGGTCCCCGATTTGAGCTAGGATAGAGCCATGGCGACATTCGGCGTCAGCCCCGATAAAGAGCAGGCCCTGGCGGACCGGATGGCGGAGCTCGGCATTCGCGAGTCGGACATTGTCGAAAAATTCATCCGCTCCGGCGGCCACGGCGGACAGAACGTCAACAAGGTCGCGACCTGCGTCTACCTCAAGCACCTACCCACAGGCACCGAGGTCAAATGCCAGCAGGAGCGGTTCCAATCGCTCAACCGGTTCCTGGCCCGCCGCATCCTGACCGACAAGATCGAGACGGCCATCCTGGGAAAACGGAGCGCGGAGGAGCAGCGGATCGCCAAGATCCGCCGTCAGAAGAGGAAGCGCTCGAAACGGGCCAAGGACAAGATGCTGGCCGACAAGCGCCACGTCGCGGAGATCAAGAAAGGCCGGTCTTTCAAGCCCGGCTCCCGGGACGAATGAGCCGGGTCCCGCTCAATTGGCGATGT
>JAPKZE010000050.1 GCA_026393955.1 Candidatus Aminicenantota bacterium | reverse complement strand
GCGACGCCGCGGGTCAAGGTCTTCGACATCGGCAAGACCGAGGAAGGGCGCGATTGGATCGTGGTCGCCGTCGCCGACGAGGAGACCATCAAGAACCTCGACAAGTATAAGGAGATCAACGCCAAGCTGGCCGATCCCCGGAAGCTGTCCGAAGCCGAAGCCCAGGCCCTCCTCAAGGAAGCCAAGCCCATCTACTGGGCCACGGGCGGCCTCCACTCGAGCGAGACCGGCTCGGTCGAGATGCTCATGGAGCTGGCCTACCGCATCGCCGTCGACGAATCTCCCTTCGTCAAGGCCATCCGCGACAACGCCATCACCCTGATCACGCCCATCCTCGAGGTCGACGGCCGCGACAAGCAGGTCGACGTGTCCATGGCCAAGCGCAAGGACCCCAAGGCCAACGTCCCCAACCGCCTGCTTTACTGGGGCAAGTACGTCTCCCACGACAACAACCGCGACAACCTCGGGCTGGCCCTCAAGCTCAGTCAACACGTCATGAAGGTCTTCTTCGACTTCCATCCCCTGGTCATGCACGACCTCCACGAGTCGATCTCCTTCCTCTACATCTCCACGGGCACCGGCCCCTACAACGCCTGGCTCGATCCCATCGTCGTCGACGAGTGGAGCCTGCTGGCCTACCGCGAGGTGGACGAGCTGACCAAGGAGGGCGTCCCCGGCGTCTGGACCCACGGCTTCTACGACGGCTGGGCCCCGAACTACGCCTTCTACGCGGCCAACGGCCACAACGCCATCGGCCGGTTCTACGAAACGCAGGGCGCCGGCGACGGCTCGACCGAGGTCATCGGGGCGTCCGCCGACCGGGCCTGGTTCCGGCCCAACCCGCCGCTGAAGTCGGCTCTCTGGTCCATCCGCAACAACGTCAACCTCCAGGAGAGCGGCGTCCTCGTCGGTATGAACCACGTTGCCACGGCCAAGGACAAGTTCCTGGAGAACTTCTACCTCAAGAGCAAGCGCTCGATCGCCAAGGCCCGCGCCGAAGGCCCGGCGGCCTACGTCTTCCCCGGCGACGATCCGCGCCCCGGCCAGCAAGCGCGGCTCCTCCGCCAGCTGCAGGCCCAGGGCGTCGAGGTCCACAAGGCCGACAAACCCTTCAAGGTCAAGGACGCCGAGTATCCGGCCGGCAGCTACGTCGTCCGCATGGACCAGCCCTATTCGCGGATGGCCGATATGATGCTCGACCGGCAATACTTCAACGTCAACGACCCCGCGCCCTACGACGACGTGGGCTGGACGCTCGGGCCGCTCTACAACGTCAAGACCGTCCGGATCGAGGAGGTCGCCGTGCTCGACGCGCCCATGACCCTGATCAAGGGCGAGGTCGCGGCGCCGGGCGGCGTCGCGCGCCTGGCCAAGGGCACCGCCCAGGCCTACCTCATCAACCACAACGCCGACAACGTCCTGGCCACTTTCCGCTTCGCCCACAAGGAGCTGAAGATCACGGCGGCCGAGAAGGACTTCGAGTCCCAAGGCCGCAAGTTTCGGGCCGGGTCCTTCCTCCTCAAGCCCGGAGACAACCCCAAGGACCTCGAGAAGGTCCTCGACGAAGCCGGCCAGAAATACGGCTTCCCCGTAACGGCCGCCGCGGCCGTGCCCGACGTGCCGACGCACGAGGTCGGCGCGCCGCGCATCGCGGTCGTGCACACCTGGCAGAACACCCAGAACGAAGGCTGGCTGCGGATCGCCCTTGATGAGTCGGGCATTCCCTATCATTACGTTTCCATTCATGCTATCCGCGACGACGCCAAGCTGCGCGACAAGTACGATGTCATCATCTTCGGGCCCTCGTCGCCCGACCCGATGAGCATCATCAACGGCGTCAGCGGCGACAAGCCCCAGCCCTGGAAGAAGACGCCGCTCACGCCGAACATCGGGGTCGAGGACTCGACCGACGATATGCGCGGCGGGATCGGCCTCGACGGCGTCCTGCACCTCCGCGACTTCGTCCGGGACGGCGGCGTCTTCATCACCATCGGCAACACCTCGGCCCTGCCCATCCACTTCGGACTGGCCCAGGGGATGGCCATCCGCGATACGACCAAGCTGTGGGCCCGGGGCGGCGTCTATCTGGCCACGCTCGGCGACCGGACGAGCCCGCTCGCCTACGGCTACGACGACAAGCTCGGCATCTACTTCAGCCAGTCGCCGGTCTTCGCCATGGGCGGCACGGCCGGCCGGGCCCGGGCCCCGATGGCGCCGGCCACTCCGGCGGGCCGGGTGTCGGGCCGGGGCGGCGCCAACGACCCCGACGTCGTGCAGGGCCGGCCGCGGGACCTCGGGCAGAAGACCGTCGAGGAATTCCGCAAGGCTCAGGAGGCCGAAGCGAAGAAAAAGAAAGAGGAGGGCGAGGGCGAGGAGACTGCGCGTCCGGCCGCGCCGACGGCCGTCCGGCCTCGGATCGTCCTCAGCTTCGCCAGCAGCGCTGCGGACCTCCTCATCAGCGGCGGCCTGGCGGGCGGGGAGGAGCTGGCCGGCTCCCCGGCCCTGGCCGACGTCGCCCTCGGCAAGGGCCATGTCGTCCTGTTCAGCTTCAACCCGGCCTGGCGGAGCCAGACACACGGCTCCTACTTCTTTATTTTCAACGCGTTGCTGAACTGGAAGGACCTCGGGGCCAAACCGAAGTAAGAGAAAGAATTTCGCGGGCTGCGGAACGTTCGGAGGAGGATGTCCGTACTTATAGGATGGATACCCATTTCAAAAGGGAGGCCCTCATGAAGCATTCGCTCCGCCCCATCGCGGCATTTCTCCTAGCTTTGGCCTGCCTGTCCGGCATCGCGGCCGCCCAGGTCCCAAGCAAGCCCGCGACCCAGGCCGCGCCCCAGGACAAGCCCGTGGACATGAAGAAGCTCATCGCCGAGATCGTCGGCGATTACAGCTTCGAGCTTCAGGGCCAGACGATGATGGTCCAGTTCACCGAGCAGGACGGCAAGCTCTTCGGAGCCCCGCCCGGCGAGACGCCCGAGGAGATCAAACCGGTCGAAGGAAAACCGCTCGGCTTCGATGTCACCGTGGCGGACAGCGGCGATTATTACGAGCTCCAGTTCGTCCGTAACGACAAGGGCGTCATCGACAAGTGCGTCATGAGCGTCCAGGGCATGGTCGTCGAGGGATACAAGATCGCCAAGTAGGCCCGGCCTCTCCGGCCGCGGGGCGGTTCGATTTCCGCTCGGTTCCTTGACAGCCTCCCTCCCGAGGACTATTATTTTTCCCCGGTGCAAGGGGGATTCGTGGTGAGGGAGAGAGTCGAGGAGCATCCGTGTTCAACGCATCCGATCTGAAGAAGGGCGACGTCGTCAAGATCGACGGCGACCCGCACATGGTCGAGACCGTCAAGGTCCAGTCGCCGTCGGCCCGCGGCGCCGTGACCCTCTA
>JAPKZE010000045.1 GCA_026393955.1 Candidatus Aminicenantota bacterium | reverse complement strand
CTGGGTCTCGATGATGGGCAGGGCCGTCAGCGAGCCGGCCCCGAGCTCGTCGTTGAGCTTGGCCGCCCGCTCGAGCAGGCGCGAGTGGAGGTAGAAGACGTCGCCGGGGTAGGCCTCGCGGCCCGGCGGCCGGCGCAGCAGCAGCGAGATCTCGCGGTAGGCCGCGGCGTGCTTGGACAGGTCGTCGTAGATGATCAGGGCGTGGCGCTTGTTGTCGCGGAAGTATTCGCCGATGGCGCAGCCGGCGAAAGGCGCCAGGAACTGGAGCGGGGACGGGTCGCTGGCGGAGGAGGCCACGACGATGGTGTACTCCATGGCCCCGTTGTCTTCGAGGGTCTTGACGATCTGGGCGACCGTGGAGTTCTTCTGGCCGATGGCGACGTAGATGCAGACGACATCGGAGTTCTTCATGTTCAGGATCGTGTCGATGACGATGATGGTCTTGCCGGTCTGGCGGTCGCCGATGATGAGCTCGCGCTGGCCGCGGCCGATGGGGATCATCGTGTCGATGGCCTTGATGCCCGTCTGGAGCGGCTCGCGGACCGGCTGGCGGTCGACGACGCCGGGGGCCAGGCGCTCGACGAACATGAAGGTGTCCGTCGTGATCGGCCCCTTGCCGTCGAGGGGCTGACCCAGGGGATTGACGACGCGGCCGATCATGGCCGGCCCGGCCGGGACCTGCATGATCCGCCGGGTCCTCTTGACCACGTCGCCCTCGCGGATGAGATGGCTTTCGCCGAGCAGGACCGCGCCGACGTTCTCCTCCTCGAGGTTCAGGGCCAGGCCGAAGACGCCGTGCGGGAACTCTAGGAGCTCGTTGGACATGACCCGGTCGAGGCCGTAGACGTGGGCGATGCCGTCGCCGACCGTGGTGACGGTGCCGACCTCCCGGATGTCGACCTCCTTGGCGTAGCCTTCGATCTGCTGCTGGATGATCTTGGTGATCTCGTCGGCTTTGATGCTCATGACAACCTCTATGCTTTACCGAGTCGCTCCTGGAGCGCGCGGAGTTCGCCTTCGACGGACGCGTCGTAGACGATGTGACCCTTGCGTACGGACAGGCCCCCGAGGAGGCCGGGGTCGGACTTGAGGACGAGGCGGACGGGTTTGCCTTCCGAGGCCTCGAGGCTCCGGACCAGGCGTTCCTGTTGGGCGGCCGACAGGGGCACGGCCGAAGCGACCTCGTAGGTGACAATGCCCCGATGCTCGCTCCAGGCCAGGGGCAGGGTTTCCGTGATCTCAGGCAGAAGGGCCAGGCGCTTATGGCCGAGCAGGAGCTTGAGGAAGCGCGAGGCCTTCGGGCCCGTGCCGAGACGGGGCAGGATCTCGTCGAGGACGGCGGCGCGCTTGCGGGCGTTGACGAAGGGGCTCGTCAAGGCCCTGCGCAAGTCATCCCGGGAGATGAAAAGATCGAGGAAGGCCCGGACCTCGGCGCCGACTTCGCCGTACTCCCGCTCGTCCGCCAGGGCGCGGGCCAGGCCGTCGGCGTATTTCCTAACGAGGACCAGGTTTCTCATGGAGCTTGGACAGCCTGTCGATGGATTTGTCGATGAGGGCGGATTGGGCGTCCGGGGTCAGGCGGCGACGGATGCGCTCCCGGGCGACCGCGGCGGCCCGGCCGGCGGCATAGGCCTTGAGCTCGCCCACGCCTCGGCGGACCTGCTCGTCGAGCTCCTGGCGGGTGAATTTCTTGAGCCGCTCGGCCTCGAGGGCCGCGGCCTTGGCGATGCGCTCGGTCTCGCGCCGGCCTTCGACTTCGGCTTCGGCCTTCAGCTTGTCAACCTCGGTGGCGAGTCCGGTCAGCTTGGCCTTCGACATCCCCGCCCTGGCTTCGGCCTCCGACCGGCCCGCCTCGGCCAGGTGGAGGGATTCGCCGACGTCGGCGGTCCGTTTGGCCAGCATGGCCTTGACGGGCTTGCGCAGGACGAGCACCAGGCCGCCGAAAAGCACGAGCGAGTTGACGACCTTGCCCAGGAAATCCATCGTCGCGGAAACCTCGGCGCTCATTCGCCCAGGATCCTCTTCTCGATGGTTTCGGCGATCTCCTCGGTGCGCTTGTCGAGGTCCTTCTTGAGGCTCTCCATCTCGCGGAGGAGCTCCGCCTTGGCCTTCTCGACCTCGGCCCGGCCCTCGGCCTGGACCTCGCGGACGAGACGGCTTTTTTCTTTCAAAGCGTCGGCCTCGGCCGCGCTACGGGCGGCATCGGCCGCGGCCCGGGCCTCCTTGAGGCCGTCCTCGATGCGCTTCAGGTCGTCCTCATAGGTCTGCTGAGCCCCGTCCGCGGCCGCCTTGTCCTTAGCGATCCGGGCCGCGCGCTCATCGAGGATGCGGAGGATCGGCTTGAAAAAGATGCGGGTCAGGATCAAGACGAGGATCCAGACGGTCGCGAAGACGATCAGGGCCGTGGCATTTATCGAAAGCATCGATGGACTTTCCCAGGCGGAAAAGTAAAGGAAATCTTAACACGAAGCCAAACGGACTGCAATATGGCGGGGCCCTTCGGGGACTCTTGACATCGGTCCGGCGCCTGAATATTCTCTTTTTCGGGTGGGAACCTCATGGGTTGACGGCAGCGTCTGCAGAAACTAATTAACCATG
>JAPKZE010000070.1 GCA_026393955.1 Candidatus Aminicenantota bacterium | reverse complement strand
GGGTTCCTCCGTTGGATCCGCAAGAACCCGCCGGCCGGGGGCTGCGCCCCGCCGTTCCCCCCTGGGGAGATGGCCGCCATCCGCAGGTCCCTCCAGGCCATGATCGTCTACCATATGGAGCGGGAGCCCCGGAGCCTGCATTTCCTCAAGACGAAGTGAGCCCGATTTGCTATAATCGGGTGGAACAAATCCGACCATCGGACGGTTCTATGATCGCGGTCCCGTATTGACCGAGGAGGCTTCATTGAAAAAAGCTGTGCTCATCGCCCCCCTTCTCCTGATCGCCCTATCCCTATCCCTGTCGGCACAGCTCCGAACGGGTTTGGTGCAGGGCCGGATCGTGGACAAGCAGGGCAAACCCCTGGCCCGCGTCAAGGTCACCCTGTCCCGTCCGCAGACCGCCGATCTGAAGGCCGTCACCGCCTCGTCCGGCGTGTTCCGCTTCCCCGCGGTCTTCCCGGGCCCGGATTACATCGTCAGGGCGGAGCTGGACGAGTACAAGGCGGCCGTCCGGTCCGGCCTGGCGGTCACGGTCGGCGGTCACCTCACGGTCGACCTCGTCCTCGAGCCCGGCAAGCCGGGGGAAGAGGTGACCGCGGCCGGCCCCTCCGCGCTGGTCGACGAGAAGAAATTCACCACGGGCGCGGAGCTCGGCTGGACGGAGCTCCAGAGCCTGCCGACGGCCCGGGACCCCTGGGTCATCGCCCAGCTCGTCCCCGCGGTCATGATCGACCGCGAGAACGTCGGCGGCAACGAGTCGACCCAGCAGTCCGGGCTCGTGACCAAGGGCGACAACACCAACGGCGCCCAGAACACCTGGTCGGTCGACGGCATCGACGTCACCGATCCCTACGTCCTCGGCATGTCCGACGTCAATTTCGATTTCGACGCGATCGAGACGATCTCGGTCACGACGGGCGGCGCCGCCGACGTGACCCAGCCGACGCGCGGCCTGTCCGTGAACATGGTCACCCGCCGCGGCGGCAACAAGCTCTCGGCGACGGCCCGGTTCTACTTGACCGACAGCGCCTTCCAGGCCTCCAACATGAGCGCGGAGCTGCGGTCCCAGGGCGTCACCAACACGAATCGGATCGAACGGATCAGCGACTTCGGGGCCGGCTTCGGCGGCCCCATCATCAAGAACAGGGTCTGGTTCTGGGGCGCCTACGGCGTCCAGGACCTGTTCAATTACACCATCTACGACCAGCTGGACCGGACCCTCTTCAACAACTTCACCTTCAAGCTCAACGCCCAGCCCTTCGCCGGGAACCGGATCGAGGTTCTGTCCACGACCAGCCAGAACGAAAAGTACGGCGCCAACGCCAGCTTCGCCAAGCCGGAGGGCGACCACCGCCGGGGCCGCTACGACCTGGGCAGCCCGATCTTCAAGCTCCAGGACGAGCAGGTCTTCGGCAACACCCTCTATCTCTCGGTCAAGATGACTTCGACGAACACGGGAGCCGTGACCAAGCCCATGATCGACGAGGCCACGGCGTACCCGGTCGTCACCGACGTCGCCTACGGCGCCTATGTCCCCTTCTCGGCCTCGTACGGACGATCCTGGGATTCCAGCGAGATCCTCCGGTCCGGCCGGGACATCGAGCTCACGGGCACCCTCTACAAAGACGCCTTCCTCGGCCTGGCCCACGAGATCAAGGGCGGGCTCCTGTTCTCGAACCGGGAGGCCAGGAGCGTCTCCGGGATGCCCCAGAACTACGAGATCACCCGGAACTTCACCGACCCGCTCATCGATCTCGGCGAGGGCTTGGTCGTCCCGCCGCCGGACTGGCAGCGGTTCGTCATCACCCGGTCGAACCGGCAGGCCAACCTGGCCAAGCGGACCTCCGCCTTCATCCAGGACACGTTCGCCAAGGACCGGTTCACGTTCCAGGTCGGCCTCCGCTACGACTACCAGCAGCCCTCGACCGACACCGTCGGCATCTCCACGGTCGTCTCGAGCTGGTCGAACGTTTATACGAACGACGCGATGACGGCCCTGGCCAACTACATCCCGGCCCTCACCATCGATCCGATCGATCCCCGCTACGAGTGGAGCACCTGGTCGCCCCGCATCGGCATCAGCTGGGACCTCAAGGGCGACGGCCGGACCGTGCTCAAGCTCTCCCTGGCCCAGTACGGGGACGTCCTGGCCGCCGGCGCCAACACCCCCCGGCCGCTGGGCGTGACCGGCAGCATGGCCTTCTGGTGGAAGGACCTGGACGCCGACTCGAGGGTCGACGTCAAGGAGATGTTCTGGCAATATTCCGCGGTCCACCCCGAAAAGCCAAACCAGCTCTACGCCCTGCTCAACGAGGACAGCTCCCTCAGCACCGAGACCTCGGCCGCGCTCGCGGGCGGCTTCGAGGGCGACGCCTATCTCGCCGGGAACTACAGCGACTACGACTTCACCCGCAGCTCGACCGTCAACTACGACAGCCAGACGACGTTCTTCCGCAGCGATATCGATCCCAACGCCAAGAACGTCAAGAGCTCGCCCCGGACGCGCGAGATCATGCTCAGCCTCGAGAAGGAACTGCGGCCCAACCTGGCCGCGTCCATCGCCGCGACGTTCCGGCGCTATGACAGCTTCGACTGGGCCAAGCTCTTCTACCCGGCCGACATCTATCCGTCGACGCCGGACCTGGTCATCGACAACACCACCGGCCCCTGGTACGTCGAAGCCGGGACCGTCCCGGACACCGTCAAGATCGGCGAGGAGACCGTCCCCATGGGCGCCGCCGCCGGCCGGACCTGGTACCTGCCGTCCGCGGCCTTCCCGGGAGACACGCCCTACCGGATGGTCGACAAGAGCTCGGCCTCCCGGACCTACCTCGGCCTCGACCTGGCCGTGACCAAGCGCCTCGCCAACCGCTGGTTCCTGAACGCCTCGGTGACCCTCCAGGACCACCGCGTCCACTGGGGCGATTCCTATCTCGACCCGACGAACTTGTGGGCCATCAGCGGCCAACCCTACGGCAACTGGGGCGGCTCGGCCGGCGGCAAGATCTCGGCCCAGATGTATGCGCGGTGGATGTCCAAGATCAGCGCCCTCTACCAGCTGCCTTGGGGGGGCTTCGACGTCTCGGCCACGCTGGTCGCCCGGGACGGCTGGAAGATCCCGAACTACGTCACGCTGGCCTACGCCGACAGCGAATTGTGGCCCGGCCTGTACGGGTCCAACACGGTCTACATCCAGACGCCGACGAAAGACAGCCTCCCCGTCTTCAGCAACCTGTCGCTCCGGCTCGAGAAGAAGTTCAACGTGGGCAGCGGCCGTTTGTACGCGATGATCGACGTCTTCAACGTCCTGAACTCGAACGTCGTCAACAGGGCCTACGACGCCTACTACGGCGTCTATTACGTGGACACGGAAGATTCGTCGGCCAACCCCACCAACCGGCTCTACAACGAGATCCTCAACCCGCGGGTCATGCGGCTGGGGCTGCGCTTCGAGTTCTGATCATTTCTTGATGGTCGAGATGAACTCCTCGACCTCGGGAATGCCGCCCTGGAAGATGAGGTAGCCGTTGGACGGCTCCCGTTCCGTGGTCTCGCCGGCGATCGGCGTCAGCATGATCCGACGGACCTCCTCGAGGTCGGCGGTCTTTCCGAGCGCCCAGGCCAGCTTGACGTAGGCCACCTCGGGCAGCATGTTCGCAGCCGGGATGACGCCGAGTTCCATCATGTCGCGCCCTGTGTCGTAGACGTACATCTGGACGTAGCCCCAGAGCGTCTGGACGGTCATGAAGACGGCGATGCCCTTGTCCCGGGCCCGCTTCAGCGCGGGATAGAGGGGTTTATTGACGTGGCCCAGCCCCGTGCCGGCGATGACGATGCCGCGGTAGCCGTTGTCGATGAGCGAGTCGATGATGTCCGGCTTCATGTTCGGGTAGTAATAGACGATGGAAACGCGCTCCTCGAAGGCCGTGTCGATCTTGACCGTCCGGTCGGCCCGGCGGCGCCTGTAGTCCTGCCGCAGAGGGGTGATCTTCTCCCGGCTGACCATGGCGATGGGGATGTCGCCGATCGTCCGGAAGGTCGACCGGTAGCTCGAGTGCATCTTCCGGACCCGCGTCCCCCGGTGGAGGAGTCCGTACGTGTCCGAGGTCGGCCCGAACATGCAGACCATGACCTCGGCGATGTCGCTTTCGGCAGCCGTCTTGACGCTGTGCATGAGATTGAGCGCGGCGTCGGAGGACGGCCGGTCCGAGGAGCGCTGGGACCCGACCATGACGATGGGCACCGGCGAATCCTGGACCATGAACGACAGGATGGCCGCGGTGTGATGCATGGTGTCCGTGCCGTGGCCGATGACGATCCCCTGGACCCCCTTCTCGATCTCCCGGCCGATGGCCTTGGCCGTGGCGATGTATTGTTCGGGGCCCATGTTCTCGCTGAAGACGCCGAAGAGCTTCTCGGTCTCGAGGTTGCAGATGTCGGCCAGCTCAGGCACCGATCCGTACAGCTCGCCCGGCGAGAAGGCCGGGATGACGGCCCCGGTCCGGTAATCGAGGCGGCTGGCGATCGTCCCGCCCGTGCCCAGGAGCTTGACCTTGGGCTTGGCCGGATCGAAGGGGAACTCCTTCTCGGGGATCTTGTAGTGGGCTTCTTTGCGGCCGCCGACGGTGACGGCCTCGATCGAGCGGGCCGCCAGGCCGATGTTGTAGCCCGAGCGGAGCTTGACGACGATGTGGTAGGGGTCGGCCGTTTCGGAGCGCGGCAGGATGATGCCCGTGTAGGTACCGCGGGAGGTCCGGATCTCGACGTCGCTCCAGACCAGGGCCCCGAAATTCTTGAGCGTGTCGAGGGCCTCGCCCCGGTAGCCTTTGTAGTCGTCGTTCCCGGCCATCAGCATGTCCCTTCGGCGGCCGCCCGGACGCGCTCGGCGATGGCCGCGCCCTCGACGCGGCCGCGCAGGGCGGTCATGACCAGGCCCATCAGGACGTGGGCCTTCTTGCCGGCGTTGTGGACCTTCATCGCCCGGAGCCGGCCGTTCGACTCGACGACCTGGACGTAGATCTCCTCCTCGGTCGCCGGCCGGACCTGGCCCGTCTCGGGCAGAGGCCCGCCGCGGGCGGCCCGATCCATCAGGGCCCACACACCGTCGCGGGAGATCTTCCGGTCGCGGAACAGGGCGAAGATGCGGCGGAGGGTCTCCTCGGTCAGAACGGCCGGGTCGAGCCCCTTTCTTTTCAGCCGCTTGGGGAACTGGACGAGGGCCACGGCCGCGGCCACCGGATCGATCCGCCATTCCTTGACCAGGATCTCGAAGAGGCCGGCCAGTCGGGAGACCGAGAGGACCTCGACGACGTCCGGGGGCAGGCCGAGCTCGCGGTACCAGGCTTCGCGCGTCCAGACCGGAACGGGCAAGCGCCGGCGGATGGCCGCGAGGCGCTCCTCGGTGACCTGCTTGGGCGGCAGGTCGGTGTCGGGGTACATCCGGTCCGGCCCGGGCAGGATGCGCTCGAAGCCGTTCGTGCCGTCGCGCAGGGCCTGGCGCGTCTCGGACGGGATGCCGGCGGCGGCTTCCCTGGCCCGGATCGCGATCTCCTGGACGGCCGTCCTGACATCCTCGGCCGGCCCCCAGACGACGACCACCGTGTCGTCCGCGGTGGCCCGGACGGCCTTGCGCACGGAATCCCAGCGGGAGCTCGAGAGGGTCTCCGAGA
>JAPKZE010000219.1 GCA_026393955.1 Candidatus Aminicenantota bacterium | reverse complement strand
CCTCGAGCGTCTCGCCGTAATCGACGAAGCCTCCCGGCAGCGCCCAGCCGGGCGGCGGGTTCCTGCGTTCGATGAGGACGACGCCGCGGCGCCGCCGGCCGTCCATGACCTCGATGATGATGTCGACGGTCGGGAACGGATTGCGGTACTTCGGATGTCCCATCGGCGGCTTGGCCTTCCGGGGCCATTGTAGGGGCCGTCGTCGGGGATTGTCAATGCATGGGGACATGTATGCTTTATACGTGTCCCCGATTTCCGGGCTGCCGGAAACGTCCCCATTTTCGGGCCCGTCGTCCTCGGCCGGGGACAGTCCCAGGTGGCCTGTCCCTGATCATCAGGCGGGCTCTTTGGCATGAAAAATGCTACTATAATGATGTCAATCATCCGGAGACGGGAGAAAGGCCATGAAAAACGGGGGCATTCGGCAGGCAGTTATCGGGGCGGTCTTCCTGGTTGCCGCGGCCGGTCTGGGAGCCGCCGTGCATTACAAGGTCTTCAACGGCCCGAAGGATTTCTATTTCGGCCACATCAGCTTCGTCGAAGAGGCGCCGGAAGGCTCGGGCCCGACGGTCCATCGGGAGGGAAGCTCGGAACCCGAGCCGGGCGTCCTCAACCTGCCCATCGGTCCCGGCGACACGATCCGGACGTCCGGCGACCGGCGCTGCGAGATCCAGTTCGACACCGGGACGATTGTCCGCCTCGATTTCGCGACCGAGGTCCGCGTCGAGACCATCCTGGCCCGGAGCCTGAGCAGCCTCGAGGAGCTCTCGGTCCTGTCCCTGGCCAAGGGGCGGATCTACGTGATGTACAAGGAATACGGCCACAAGGAGATGTTCCAGATGCTGACGGCCAACGCCGCCGTCAAGATGAAGCATAACTCCGTCGCCTACGTCACCGCGTCCGGCGACGGGACCACCGAGACCCAGGTGAAATACGGCAGCGCCCGGGTGCTCTTCGGCCCGGACGAGAAGCGGCTCGACGACCGGGCCGTCAAGAAGGGCGAGCGCCTGATCGTCCTCGCCGACCACCAGTTCGAGCTGGCCGCGGCCATCGACGATACGGCGTTCGAGCTCTGGAACAAGGACGTCAACGCCCATTTCGACGAGCTCCATGACGGCCTGACGCCCCTCCCCAAACCCATCCAGTATCTCCCCCCGGCCGTCTTCTACTTCGCCCAGGCCTACGGCAACACCTACGGCGAATGGCTCTGGGACGATTTCTACGGCTACATCTGGCGCCCGTACATCGACAACGGGCGCTACCCCTGGGGCTGGAGCCCGTATTACTACGGCTTCTGGTCCAACTCCGGCGGCCAGATGTTCTGGGTGCCCCAGGAGCCCTGGGGCTGGGTGCCCTATCACCTCGGCATCTGGCAGTGGGACAAGAAGCGCGGCTGGTTCTGGATGCCCGGCTCGCTGTTCGCTCCGGCCTGGGTGGATTGGGATTTCTACTATGGCTACGCCAGCTGGCGGCCGTGGAGCATGTACGATTGGATGATCGACGATCCCTACATGTACGGCTCCGATCCCTTTTGGCTCTCCAGTTACCGCTACATGCACGGCAACTGGGACTACTACTGGCCCATGGGTGGCGCCCCCTTCTCGGGCGGCGGGACGGCCACCGGCTCGCCGGCCCCGGCGAGCTACCGGAAGCCCGTGAGCAGGGACGCGCTGAAAGAGCCGTCGGCGGGCTGGCTGCCCGTCCCCCCCGAGCTCAAAGGACTCGTCCAGAAGGTGGCCGACGCCTACGCGAAGGGCGACCCGGCCATCCGCGAAAGCGCGGCCCAAGTGCCCAAGAATCTCGTCTTCGTCGCCAAGGACGACCTCAGGTCCCGGTCCGTCCACGAGAAGGCGCTGACTTGGGACCGGGTCCCGAAGCCGGGGGCCCCGGGGGCCGGCGAGAAGCCGGCGCCTCTGTGGGTCAAGGATCCTGCGCGGGAAGCCGCCCGGATCTATCGCGGCATCGACGGACCGGCCGCCGCGCCGCGACGGACGCCGGCGCCCGAAGTATCGAACATTCACAGCGGGGGCATGATCGCCGTCCCGGACAACCGGGTTGTCCGCGACAGCCGGGCCGACCTCTCGCGCGATGTCCCGGGCCGGGCCGGCTCGGCGCCGGGCCGCTTCCGCGACTGGAATCCCGACCTGCGCGTCGCCCGCGAGCTCGGCGTCCACATCGAATATTCGAGCATGCGGAACGAGGTCCGCTGTCCGGAGCTCCGACTCTCATCCCACGACCGGTTCCGGTCCCAAGGCCTGACGCCGCGCATGACCTCGGAGGGGGTCAGCTACGGTCCGGCCACGTCGGTCGGGGGCGGTTCTGCCGGCGGCTCGAGCTCGGCCGGCTCTGCCGGGCCCGGGCCGTCCGTTGGACGGGCCCAGTCCGAAGGGACCTCGACCGCGTCGGGCGGCCGGGAGACCAAGGGCTCGGGGACAAGCGAAGGCGGGAAGATCAAAAACTGAGCCCGGGCGCGACGGTCAGCGTCCGGACGATCTCGGGCAGCTGCAGGGCGACGCCGAGCCGTTGCACCTCCTTCCGGTAGTCCTCCAGGAATTCCTTGCGCAGGGGATCGGCCGGCTGGAACTTGTGGCCGAGCGGGTTGACCGGGCCGCCGTGGTAATAGATGCGGTAGTCGAGATGGGGTCCGGTCGAATCGCCCGTCGATCCGACGTAGCCGATGATGTCGCCGCCCTTGAGGAGGGCGCCCTTGCGGACGCCCGGGCCGAAGCGGCTCAGGTGGAGGTAGGCCGTCGCGTAGGCGTTCTTGTGGCGCATCTTGACGACGTTGCCAGAGCCCGCCTCCCGCCCGGCGTAGGTCACCTCGCCGTCGGCCGTGGCCTGGACCGGCGTCCCGACCGGGGCCGCGTAGTCGACCCCGTAGTGGGGCCGGTAGATCTTATAGATCGGGTGGAAGCGGCTGGACGAGAACCGCGAGGTGATCCGGGCGAACTTGATCGGCGAGCGCTGGAAATCCTTCCGCCGCGACCCGCCGGTCTCGTCGAAATAATCCGCGGCTTTCGTATCGGGGTAGGCGAAGCGGAAGGCCCGGTAGACGCGCCCCTCGTTGATGAACTCCGCGGCCAGGATGTCGCGGTAGCCGGCGAACTTGCCGTCGAGGAACCGCTTCTCGAC
>JAPKZE010000191.1 GCA_026393955.1 Candidatus Aminicenantota bacterium | reverse complement strand
CGGGCATTCCAGTGCTTGTCCTCCCGATCGACCCGCCAGGCCCCGACCTCGGTCAGGCGCGGGTACTTCTTGATCTCGATCCGCCAGCCTTGATCGTCGGTCAGGTGCCAGTGGAAGACGTTCAGCTTGTGCCTGGCCAGGATATCGATCCAGCGCTTGACGAAGTCCTTGGGAAAGAAATGCCGGGAGCAGTCGAGCATGCCGCCCCGCCAGCCGAACCGGGGCTTGTCCTCGATGGAGACCGCCGGGACCGTCCAGGGACCCGCCCCGGCTTCCGGAGCCGGCCGCTCGATGCCCGGAGGCAGCAGCTGGCGGAGCGTCTGGACGCCGTAGAAGAGCCCGGCCGGCGCCGCGGCCTCCAGCAGGATCCTGTCGGCGCCGACATCCAGGAGATAGCCCTCCCGGCCCAGGCGGCTTTCCAGGTCCGAGAGCCGGAGATAGATGGCCCCGGCGCGGAGAGGTGTCTGGCCGGCGGATCCGGTCGAGACCTCGATGCCGAGATCGTAGCCCGTCGGGCTCTTGAGCATGTCCCTGAGAGAGAGCGCGACGGGCCGGACCTCGGCCTGGCCTTCGGCGATGACGATCCTCGTCTCCGGCCCGAGGGCGAACGTTCCCGGCCGGGCCTCCAGACGCAGGGGGGCGGGGACGACCGCCGGCCCGGATGCCTTCGGCTTAGACGGACCCGAGCCGCAGCTCGCCGCGGCCCACAGGGCGGCGAGAACACCGACCGCGACGCCTATCCGGGCTGTTCCGACCTTCTTCATGACGGGGCCTCCTTTTCCGGCTTGATCCGGGGACGATGATAGTAATGAGCCCTCGGGCCCGAAGTCAAGGCCCGGGGCGTGTTGACAGTCTCCGCGGCCGCGGTCTATGATTCTCCCATCCGATCGCGGAGGGATGAAGCAGTATGACCAAGATCCTCATTGCCGCCGATTGGGCGCCCATCCGGGCCCTGGAGCCGGTCGTCGCTGGGGACCCGGAGGCGGTCTACGGGAACATGCTCTCGATCCTCCGGGCCGCCGATCTCCGGATCGTCAACTGCGAATGCGCCCTCACGGCGGCCCGCCAGCCCGTCTGGAAGAGCGGCGCGGTCTTCAAAGGGCTTCCGGCCCACGCCGAAGGCCTGGCCGCGGTCCCGTTCGATGTGGCGACGCTGGCCAATAACCACGTCTTCGACTACGGCCTGGCCGGCTTCCGGGAGACGCTCGACATCCTTCGTCGGAGTGGCGTCAGGACCGTCGGGGCGGGGATGACGTTCGACGAGGCCACGGCCGCGCTCTCCGTGACCGTGAAGGGCCAGCGCGTCACCATTGTCAATTTCAGCGAGGGCGAGGACCTCACGGCCGCCCAAGCCGCCCGCGGGGGCCGTCCCCGTGCATCTTCCGGTCCAGGAAGTGAGGGCGGACCCGGCGTGTGCGGCTGGGAGATCGAGAGGCTGGCGGGGCTCGTCCGCAAAGCCAAAAAGCGGGGGGACTTCGTCATCGCCGTGGGCCACGCCGGACTCGAATACGTCCCGTTCCCGCCGCCCTATGTCGTCGAGGCCTTCCGGGCCCTGTCGGACGCCGGGGCCGACTGCGTCGCCGGCCATCACCCCCACGTCCCCCAGGGACTGGAAATGCGCCGGGGCCGGCTCATCGCCTACAGTCTGGGGAATTTCGCTTTCTACCAGCCGCCCGAGCTGTATTATCGCCGGACCGGATTTTGCCTCTCGCTCGAGGTGCGGGCGGGCCGGCTGGCCTCCTACGATATCCATCCTTATCGCATCACCGAACGGGGACTCCGAGCGCTCGACGGGCGAGAGCGAGGCCGGTTCCGCAAGGCGCTGCGCCGCGTCTCCCGGCCCCTGGCGAGCGCCAAGGGGGTGGCCGAGGCCTGGCAGGCCTATCTCGATCATTACGGCCCCATGGGCTTCAAGACGGAGGTCTTGGGGATCCTCGACAAGATGGACAAGGAGCCCCGCAAGGGCGCGGCCATCTTCCGCAACCGGCTCACGACGCTCCAGCACGCGGAGCTTTGGCGGGACGCCCTGACCCGGTTCATGTCCGAAAAGCCCGCGCCGGCGCGGCCGGCCTGGACCCGCATCATCCGGGAGTGGTCCACGAAACCGCTGTCCCGGAAGTCCGGTTGAGCGCTCAGACGAGATCGTAGCGCCGTCCGGCCGAATCGACGATCGCCCCGATGAGCCGCAGGTAGTCCTCGTCCTCGCCCAGCGGCGAACCGTGGTAGAGCGTGTAGATCTGGGGCGCCCAGCTCTTGTGGGGCTTGAGGCCGGGGATGCCGTTGACCTCGATGATGCGGAGCTTGCCCGCCCGGTCGACCCGCATGTCGATGCGGACGTGGTCGAGGCAGCCCATGGCCTCGGCCGCGGCATCGCCCAAGTCCTGCGCCTCCTTGGTCCTGTCCCCGGCCAGGCTGATCCGCGTCAGACCGACACCCCGCAGATCGCTCCGCAGGATGCGGTAATTCCGGAAGTGCGAGTCCTCGACCGTGACCAGCCCGGGCAGGACCTCGCGCGTCTTGCCGTTGCCGAGGACGAGGGCCGTATATTCGTCGCCCGGAAGGAACTCCTCGACCAGGGCCGGCTCGTCGAACTCCTTCTCGATGAAGGCCACGCGCCGCCTGAGCTCCGCCTCGTCGTGGACGACGCTCTCGTCGGAGATGCCGACCGAGCGGGACTCGCAGATGGGTTTGACGAAGGCGGGGTAGGTGACGGCGGCCGCGTCGTCCCCGGAGCGGAGGAGGACGTGCGAGGGGACGGCCACCCCGGCCGCGGCCAGGATCTCGTGGGTCTGGAACTTGTCGATCATGGCCTTCATGGTCCGGCTGTCCGAGCCGATGTAGGGGATCGTCCGCTCGTCCATGACGTCGGCCACCCAGAGGCCCTCGGCGTTCCGGCCGATGAAGGCCTCGTTCGGGGTGATGTGGTAGAGCGCGCTCCAGACGATGTCGAAGTCGGGCGCATCGAGGAGACGATAGAAATCCGCTTCGTCGGCGACGTAGGCGATGCGGGTCGGATGGCCGAGGGATTCGCAGGCCTGGCGCAGGGATTCGGTGACCTTCAGGTCGCCCCAGCCCTGGGCGTCCCCGCCCGGGCCGGTCAGAAGAACGATCCTCATGGTGATCCTCCCTCAGAAGAGATCGGGTCTGTGTTCGTACCGGAGCAGGGCGCCGGCCGTCGCCGGGGACAAGGGTTCGAGACGGCGGGCCACGGCCTGCCGTTGGGCGTCGGCGAGAGCGACCTTGGAAACGACCTGGACCGAAACAGGACTCGGTCTTGCACCGGGCCCGAGGGGGGGCAAGCCGCCCGTCAGGCTGTCGACGAGCCGCTCTCCCGGGTCGAGGATCTCCACCGTCCTTCCGGTGTGACGGGCGAGCGACGTCCGGAAGACCTCGGCGACATATCCATAGTGTGTGCAGGCGAGGCCGGCGTAGAGAGGCCCGCGAGCGGGGAGCCGGAGGGCGATCCGGCCGGTACATTCGTCGACCAGGCCCGGCACGGCGGGCGAATCCGGGTCTTTGTCGATGGCCGCCGCCAGGCCGTGGCAGGCCTCCGCGAAGATGCGCTCCGGGCCGATGCCGCGCCGGGCCAGCCGGCGGACGTGCTCGGCGGAGCCTATGGTCGTCCGGGTCCCGAAGAGCGCGAGGAGAGCCGTCGGGTCCGATCCCAGGGCCTCGGCGAAGAGGGCCGCCCCTTCGTCGAGGATCCCCGTCACGGGGACGGAGGGCGCCCGGCTGAAGGCCGTCGCCTCGTAGACCACGGAGAGCGTGTTGCAGGCGATGAGGAGGAGGTCCGGGTGAACGGCCGTCATGGCGGCCAGGGCCCGGTCGAAGACCGCCGCCCGGGCGCCCATGTCCGGCAGGTCGTTGTAGCCGTGATGCGCATCGGGCCAGGCGTTGACATAGACAAGTCGGACGGGGCCTTCGCCGGGAGTGGCCCGCAGCCGGCGCTCGAGCCCGGCGCAGATGAGGAGGCCGCCGAGGCCCGAATCCGTCAGGACGACGGTGGCGCCGCCCGAGTTTCTCGCGAGGGCGGCCAGACTCATCATGGGACCGGGGACATCAGACGAGCCCTTCCGGCGCGTCCGCGGGCTTGGCCCGGAAATCGGCCCGGACGCGGTCGAGGAGGCCGGGCTCGGTCAGGAGGCGGGCCGCCGCGGCGGCCAGGACGTAGACGCCGTCGAGGAGGGCCCTTTCCCCCCCGGCCCCCACGGCGTCCCGGGCGAAGCCCTCGGTGTGGATGGGGTCGTCGCTGGCTTTGAGCATGGGCTCGATCGTCGGCGCGACCCAAGAGACGTTGGCCAGGTCCGTCGAGCCGTAGGATTCCCGGAGCTTGGCCGGCTCGGGCCGCCCCCTCTCGACGAACAGCCCGGCCATGATCTCCTCGAGGACACGGTTGCGCCGGAAGGTCGTGACCCCGGGACCGGGTTCGCCGATCTCGACCCGGCAGCCCGTGTCGGCGGCGGCCTTCCCGGCGAGACGGCGGACCTCGTCGACGAGACGCTCGAGCTTCGGCATCGCGTCCGCGCGGAGCGAGAACCGTCCCCGGGCGTAGTCGGGAATGATGTTCGGGGCTTCGCCGCCCGACTCGATGATGCCGTGGAAGAGCGTTCCGGGCGGGAGCTTCGTCCGGGGCAGGGCGGCCGCGTGGTAGAAGAGGACCAGGGCGTCGAGGGCGTTCCGGCCCTCCTGGGGAGCGGCGGCGGCGTGGGCCTTCCGGCCGAAGAACTCGACGACGAGCGTGCGCCGGGCCAGGGCCTGGCAGATGACCGTATCGAGCATGTGGGGATGGATCTGGAGGACGACGTCCGACGTCTCGAAGATACCCTCCTGGATCAAGCGGACCTTGCCGCTGCCCCGCTCCTCCGCCGGGGTCGCGACGACCTCGATCGTGCCGACGAGGTTATGGCCGAGGACGGACTTCAGGATGACGGCAGCGTAGGCGCCGGCCGTGCCGATGATGTTGTGGCCGCAGGCATGCCCCAGGCCGGGCAGGGCGTCCATCTCGGCCGTGAATGTCACCCGCGGCCGGTCGGCGCCGGAACCGTGAACGGCCCGAAAGGCCGTGGGCAGAGCCTCCGTCGCGGGCCGGACCTCGAACCCTTCGTCTTCGAGCAGGGTCCGAAGCAGGCGGGAGGTGCGCACTTCCTCAAAGGCCAGCTCGGGATCGGCGTGGATGCGCCGGCTCAGATCGAGGATCCCGCCGCGGCGCTCCTCGATGGTCTTGGCGATCCGGTCATTCATATCCATCGTGTGCCGGCGCCAATAATAGTCCAGAAGGAAAATCCTTGTCAAAAAAGGGGCCGGGGAGCTAACATGACGAGAGGTGCGACCATCATGAAGCCGGTGTTGAACGCTTTGTCCGTCCTGGTCCTCGGGTTCGGCCTGGTCTCCCCGGCGGGCGGGCAGACCGCGATAAAGACCGCGGCCTTCCAGCTCGAGATCGGTCCCCGCGGCGAGATCGTCAAGCTCCTGGACCTCCAGAGCCATAAGAATTACGCCCCTCAAGGGCGTCCCGGGTCCCTCGTCCGGGTCAGGACAAGCGACGGCCGGGAACTGACGCCCCGGGCGGTCACCATCAGGAAGGACATCCTGACGGCGGCTTTTGACGGAGGGATCGAGCTCCGGGTCCGGGCTTCGGTGAAACCCGACTATCTCCGCTTTGAACTGACGAAGGCGGTCCATCCCGAAAAGATCGACGCCGTGCTCTGGGGCCCGATCAACACCGCGATCGGCGAGATCGTCGGCGAGGTGGTCGGCGTCGTGAGGGACGGAGATTTCGCGGTCGGCCTCCAGGCCCTGAACGCCAAGACCTCCGGCGGCAGGCTGGCCAACGAGGAGGGAACGACCGACGGAACGACCACGGCAACCAAGGAAGAGTTCGGCTCGAGCCTCCAGGCTTACTGCGTCAACCAGGCCCGCGACCGGGTCCTGACGGTCTGGTCCCAGCACAAGAACGTGCCGGTCAAGGCCCTTCCGGGCTTTGCGCTCGAGGGCAGCGCCCTGGCCGTCTTCGGGACCCGCCCGAAGGACGTGCTGTCCGTGATCGGGACGATCGAAAGGACCGAGGGTCTTCCCCATCCTATGATGGACGGTGAGTGGCTCAAGACCTCCGGAGCGGGCGGCCGGCCCTACCTCATCGCCGCCTTCAGCGAAAAGACGATCGACGCGATGCTGGAATACACCGGGCGCCTGGGGTTCCGCGCCCTGTATCACAGCGGCCCGTTCAAGACCTGGGGGCATTTCGACCTGCTGGAGGACCTCTTCCCCAACGGCCGGGCCGGATTCAGGCAATGCGTCGAAAAGGCCCGGGCCAAGGGCCTGCGGCTGGGCGCCCACACCCTGACCAATTTCATCACGACCAATGATCCCTTCGTGACGACCGCCGCGAACGCGGGGCTGATGGCCGCCGGGAGCGCTTCGCTCGAGCAGGCGATCGACGCGGCGGCCACGGAGATCGTCGTCGACCGCGAGGACTATTTCAAGCAGGAGTCGACCCTCAACAGCGTTCTCATCGGCAACGAGATCGTCCGCTATCAAGACGTCAGCGGCGGGAAGCCCTGTCGACTGCTGAACTGCGTCCGCGGCGCCTTCGGGACCGAGGCCGTGCCCCATGCGAAAGGGGAGGCCGCCAAGAAGCTCATGGACCATCCCTACAAGACGCTCTTCCCCGATTGGGCCATGCAGGAGGAGCTCATCCGGAACCTGGCCGGGTTCTTCAACGAGACCGGGGCCGCCCAGATGGATTTCGACGGCCATGAAGGCACGTGCTACCTCGGCCGCGGCGACTTCGGCCGCGACCACTTCGCCGAGGCATTCCTGTCCCAGGTCGATCACCTCGTCGTCAACGGCTCGAGCAACATGACCCATTTCTACTGGCACGGGAACAGCTATATCAATTGGGGAGAGCCCTGGTACGCGAGCTTCCGGGAGAGCCAGTCCCAGAGGCGGTTCGAGCTGCAGCCGTTCCTGGAGCGCAACTACCTGCCGAACATGCTCGGCTGGTTCCTGATGACCTCCGATACGAGGCTCGAGGACATCGAATGGATGGAGGCCCGGGCGGCCGGGTACCGGGCCGGCTATGCGTTCGTCGCCGAGTTCGCATCGCTGCAGGGCAATCCCGAGACGGATCGGATCATCGAAGCCATCAGAACATGGGAAGAGGCCAAGGACCGGGGCGTCTTCAGCCAGGACCAGCGGGCCCGGCTCAAGGATCCCGGCCGGGACTTTCACCTGGAAAAGACCGGTCCGGGCGGGTGGATCCTGCAGAATTACGAAAAGGTCCGTTTCGAGCATCGCCAGAGGGTCCTGCAGCCCGGCGAGCCGACCGGATCCGAATGGACCTTCGCGAACCCGTCCGATCCTCAGCGTCCGCAGCTGCATCTCCTGGTCACCGGGGACGGCGCGGTCGTCGAGGCGATCGGGATCGAGGTCGACCGGTTCTTCAAGGTCGGCATTCCGCGCAGCCTGAAAAAGGGGCAGTCCCTCGTCTGGGACGGCTCCGATCAGGCCATTCTTTACAGCGACAAGGGCCAGCTCATCGAGAGGATCGCTTTGGGCCGGGCCCTGCCGCCGCTCCCAAAAGGGAATCACACGGTAACGATCGAGGCCAAGTTCACGGCCGGAGCCGACCCGGTCCTGCAGGGCACGGTCCGGCTCAAGACGACGACCGAGGTCATCAGCGGCCGATGACCCAGACAGCTTGAATTCGCGCGCGAGGTCGAAATGAAGCACAGACCCGGGGCCCTCCATCTCCTCCTCTGTTTCGGGTTCTCCTGCACGGCCAGGGCCCCGCGGGGGAATTCCGTGAAGCTCTGGTACGCCCAGCCGGCCTCCGCCTCCGTCGCCGACGATAAGAACGGTTGGCAGAACGACGGCGAGTGGCTCAAGGCCCTGCCGGTCGGGAACGGTTTCCTCGGGGCCATGGTCTTCGGCGACGTCAACCGGGAGCGGCTGCAGCTCAACGAAAAGAGCGTCTGGTCGGGAAGCCCCGGCGACAACGACAATCCCGAGGCCGAGGCCTCGCTCGGAGAGATCCGGCGGCTGCTCTTCGAGGGGAAATACAAGGAGGCCACGGAGCTCGCCCTCAGGACGCAGGTCTGTAAGGGGGCCGGGTCCGGGAACGGCAACGGGGCCAACGTTCCCTTCGGCTGCTACCAGACGCTCGGCGACCTGTGGCTGGATTTCGGGACAAGCTCGGGCTACGAGGATTATCGCCGCGAGCTCGATCTCGAAAGGGGCCTGGCCACGGTCTCGTATGTCCAGGACGGGGTCCGGTACAGGCGGGAGATCTTCGCCAGCTATCCCGACAGGGCTTTGGTCGTGCATCTGGCCGCCGATAAGAAAGGAGCCTTGAGCTTCAAGGCTGCCTTGACGCGCCCGGAGCGCTGCGAAACGCGGGCCGAGAAGGACCACCTCTTGATGACGGGCACGATGGACAACGGGAAAGGCGGCGACGGGCTCCGCTATGCCGCCCGGCTGAAGGCCGTGGCCAGGGGCGGACGCACCGCCTGTTCCAACGATCTCGTGGAGGTCAGGGACGCGGACGAGGTCTTCCTGATCCTGACGGCCGCGACCGACCACAAGCTCGAATACCC
>JAPKZE010000134.1 GCA_026393955.1 Candidatus Aminicenantota bacterium | reverse complement strand
TTGCCGATCTGCACGTCCCGCCGCAGCAGGCCCAGGATCTTCTCGAGGACCTGGGACCTGTGGGCCTCCTTGAGGATGTCGCTCTTCATCCGGTAGGTCTTGAGCGGTGTCACGACGACGAACTCGTCGCCCGGGGCGAGGACCCGCTTGACGAAATAATCCAGGGCCTCCCGGACCTTGGGGTCGTACTCGGTCATCTCGAAGAAGAGGTAGAAGTGCCGGCCCGTGTCGGGCGCGAATTCCCGGCTATCCTCGCGGCGCTCGACGAAGCTCTTTTTGACGAGATAGACCGCGTCGAGCGTCTGCGGGCGGCCGTTCTCGAAAAGCTCGAAGTCGGCGATGGTCAGGTCCTCGACGAACGTGCCGCCCTTGAACACCCGGACGGGCACTTCGATGTTGATGGTCCGGGTCTCGTGCTGGATCTCCTGGGCGGCGATGCCGGCCGCAGCCCCTTCGGCGGTGAGATCAGCCACCGCCTCCGGGACGGCCAAGCCTGACGCGAGCGCCAGGACGATAAGGATGGGACGGACCGCTCTTCGGGTCATGGAAGGCCTCCTGGCCGGGGCGGCTTGGCGCATTCCGACGCCGTGCCCTTGAGGATCTCGACCGCGTGGGGGAGGGCCGGCAGAACGGCGGCCAGACTTTCGCGCACGCCCCGTTCGCTTCCCGGCAGGTTGACGATGAGCGTCGCCCCCCTGATGCCCGCGACGGCGCGGCTGAGGATGGCCGTGGGCGTCCGTTCCTCTCCGGCCCGGCGCATGGCCTCGGGAAGGCCGGGCGCTTCCCGCTCGATGACGGCCCTGGTCGCCTCGGGCGTCCAGTCGCGCGGGCTGAAGCCGGTCCCCCCGGTCGTCAGGACGAGGTCCAGGCCCTCGTCCGACCAGGCGACGAGCGCCGCCCGGATGTCCGCCTGTTCGTCCGGGACGATCTTGGTCCGCACGACCTCGCCGCCGGCGGCCTCGATCATCTCGCGGACGGCCGGACCGCTCCGGTCCTCGCGCTCGCCCCGCGCGCCCTTGTCGCTCACGGTGAGAATGCCGACCTTCATCGTCACCCTCCGATCCTGAACATGTCGCTCGAGAGGCTCTCGATCGCGCCCCTTTCCCAGGTCGACTTGGCCGCGAAGGCCGACCGGATGACGGCCTCGAGCTCGGCCGGCCCGGCCTTTTCCTCGCGCAGGGCTTTCCTCAGGTCGATCCCGCCGCGGTCGAAGAGGCAGATCCTCAGCCGGCCGTCCGGGCCGAGCCGCAGCCGCTCGCAGCCGCGGCAGAAGGGCTCGGAGACCGGCGTGATGAAGCCGAGGCGCGTCCCGTCGCCGAGCCGGTAGACCTCCGCGACCCCGCCTTCGTCGGGAAGCCGTTCGAGCCTGCCGAACGCCTCTTCGATGAGGGCCCGCACCTCTTCGCCTTTGACGAAGAGGGCCGGCCGCCAGGCGCCGAGCTCCTTGCACTCGGGCGTCAGGCCGCTCGTCGGCATGAGCTCGATGAAGCGCAGCTCCACGCCCTCCTGCCGGGCGAAGCGCACGAAATCGGCGATCTCGTCGTCGTTGACGCCGCGAATGACGACCGTGTTGACCTTGACCGGGACGAGGCCGGCCGCCCGGGCGGCCGCAAGCCCGGCCAAGATGCGCTCGAGCCCCGTCCGCCGCGTGATGGCCTCGAACCGGTCCGGCCTGAGCGTGTCCAGGCTGACCGTGACCCTCGTCAGGCCGGCCGCTTTGAGATCCGGCGCGAACCCGGCCAGGTGGAGGCCGTTGGTCGTCAGGGCCAGGTCGTCGGGTCCGAGCCCGGCCAGAAGGCTCACGAGCGAGACGAGGCCGCGGCGGGCCAGCGGCTCCCCGCCGGTCAGCCGGAAGCGGCGGACGCCGGCGGCCATGGCCGCGCGGGCCACGGCGGCGACCTCCTCGTAGCTCAGCATGTCGGCCATGGGCACGAGCGGCACCCCGGCCTCGGGCATGCAGTAGATGCAGCGCAGGTCGCAGCGGTCGGTGACCGAGATGCGCAGGACCTTAGCGCTTCTCAATCGCGTCTCCCGCGCGGACCGTGCCGCCGCTCAGGACCTCGCAGAAGATGCCGCGCGCCGGCATGATGCAGTCGCCGGTGAGGTGATAGACGGCGCATTTGGTGTGGCACTCTTTCCCGATCTGGCTGACCCTCAGCCGGACGGCGCCGGCGATGACGAGCTCGTCGCCGATCGCGAGAGCCGCGAGGTCGAGGCCGCGCGTGGTCAGGTTCTCGGCGAAGGCGCCGGGGCCGAGAAGAACGGCCGACCCGCCCCCGCCGAGACGCGCCTTCTGGGCCTCGATGTCCTCGACGGCCAGGAGCGAGACCTGGCGGTGGCCGAAGTCCCGGTGGGCGTCGCCCTCGATCCCCCGGCCGGTGCGGAGCTCGGCCGCGTCGACCGGGCGCTTGATCTGCCCCTTCTTGAGGCTGGTGTTGACGGAGACGACCGTGCCCGCCCCGCCGGCGGTCCGGGTCATGCCCGTCTCCGGAAGACCCCGCTCTTGCCGCCGCTCTTGTAGTCGAGGCGCAGGCGGACGATCTCGGCTTTGCGCTCCACGGCCTTGACCATGTCATAGACGGTCAGGGCGGCCACGGCGGCGCCGGTCAGGGCCTCCATCTCGGCGCCCGTCTTGGCCTCGGCGGAAACGCGGCAGCGAACGCGAAGGCCCGTTTTCTCGATGTCCAGGTCGACGGCGACGTTCTCGAGCGGGATGGGATGGGCCAGGGGGATGAGCTCGTGGGCCCTTTTCGCCGCCTGGATGCCGGCCAGCCGGGCCGTGTTCAGGACGTCGCCCTTGGCGATGCGGTTCGCCCGGACGAGCCGGAGGGTCCCCGGGCCGAGCTTGACGAAGGCGGACGCCGCCGCCTCCCGGCGGGTCACGGCCTTGGCCCCGACGTCCACCATCCGGGCTTTTCCTCGAGCGTCTACGTGGCTGAGCTTGGCCATGATCACAGTCCGTCCATCAGGAGGATCTCGACCTCGCGGCCGGCTTCGATCCGGGCGGCGTCGGCCGGGACGACGATGAGGACACGGCCGCGGACCATGGAACGAAGGACGCCGCTCCGCTGGTCCTCGTAAGGCACGACCGTGAGGATCGGGCCCCGGCCGACGAAGCGGCCCCGCAGGAACTGGGTCCGGCCCGGCTTGAGGACGACCGTCTCGCCGAGGATCGCCGTGGCCGGTTCCGGTCCCGGAACGGCACAGCCGAGGAGCCGGTCGATGGCCGGCCGGACGAAGAGGTGAAACGTCACCATGGCGCTGGTCGGGTTGCCCGGCAGGCCGAACACCAGCTGGCGGCCCCGGACGCCGAAGAACACGGGCTTGCCCGGCTTGATGCGGACCTGCCAGAAGACCGGCTCGACCCCGGCGGCCTCCAGCTCGGCCTTGACCAGGTCGTAGTCGCCGACAGAGACACCGCCCGAGAGGACGAGGATGTCGGCGCCACTGGCCTTGGCCAGCTTCGCCGCGAGCGAGGAGTTCTTGTCGCGGGCGATGCCGAGGTAAACCGCTTCGGCGCCGGCCGCGAGGGCCAACGCGGTAAGGGCCGGGCCGTTGGCGTTTCGGATCTGGCCGCGGCGCTTCCGCTCGCCGGGCTCGACGATCTCGTCGCCGGTGGCGATGACGGCCAGCCTGGGCCGTCGCGTCACCGGCACGCGGTGACGGCCGGCCGCGGCCAGCATGCCGATCTCGGCCGGGCCGATGAGGGCGCCCCGCCCGAGGGCGATCTCGCCCTTCTTGAGGTCTTCTCCGGCCAGGCCGATGTTGTCGCCCGGACCGACCTCGCGCCGGACCGTGACGCGGCGGCCGGCTTTCCCGGTGTCCTCGACCATGACCACGGCGTCCGCGCCGGCGGGCAGCGGCGCGCCGGTCATGATGCGGACGGCCTGGCCCGGCCCGACGGTCTTCCGGGAGAGGCGGCCCGCGGGCAGGTCCTCGAGGACGTCGAGCTCGACGGCGCCCGCGCCCGCGGTCCCGGAACTGCGGGTGTCGGCCGCCCGGACCGCGTAGCCGTCCATGGTCGCCTTGGTGAACGGAGGGATGTTCTCCGCGGCCTTGATGTCGCGGGCCAGGGTCCGGCCCAAGGACTGCGGCAGCGGGACCGATCCGGCCGGCAGGCCCTTCGCGGCGGCGAGGACCCGGGCGCGGGCGTCGGTGTATTCGATCATGAGGATTATCCGACCTCCGCCGGCCGTTCGCCGACGACCTTGACGGAGCGCGGCTCAAATGTTAGCAGAACCTCCCGGGAAAGGGAAATGCCGCCGGCTTCGAGCTCGCCGACCGGCACGGTGGCCCGGAAGACGAGGTCGCCGCTGACCCGGACCAGGGCCGTCGCCGCGTCGGTCGTCTCCATCCGGCTGACGCGGCCCCGGAAGACGTTCGGGCCGGAAGGCGGCGCCGCGCCCTTTTCTCCGGCGGCCACGAGGCGGATCGCGGACGGATCGATGACGCAGGTCACATGTCCCCGCGTCTCGCCCGGGAAGACGATCCGGACACCCGGTTTGGGCTCGATCCAGCTCGTCCGGCCGTCGGTCGCGGTTGTGCCGCTGAAGCAGTTCTCGTGGCTGAACTCGACCCGGCGACCCTCCGAAAGGTAGAGGATGGCGTCGGCCAGCCGGGAGGCTTGGGAGAAGTTGTGCGTCGAAAAGACCACGGTCGTCCCCCAATCGTGGCCGGCCTCGCGCAGAACGGCCTCCATGCGCAGGCCCAGGGCTGCGTCGAGGTTCGCCGTGGGCTCGTCGAGCAAGAGAACGCGGGGGCGCAGGGCGAGGGCCCGGGCGATGGCCACGCGCTGGGCCTGGCCGGCGCTCAGACCGGAGACGCTCCTCCCGCCCCGGCCGTCGAGCTCGACAAGCGCCAGGGCGGCGGCCGCGCGGGCGCGCGTCTCCGCCTCCGGGAGCTTGCGGAGCTTGAGGCCGAAAGCGACGTTGTCGGCGATCGTGCCCTTGAACAGATACGGATGGTGCGTCAGGAGGACCGCTCTGCGGCGGGCCTCGGCCGCGCCGTCCGTCGCGGCCCACGGGTCCCGGCCCAGAAAATCCAGCCGTCCGCGGGCGGGCCGGAGGAGGAACGCGAGGAGCATCAGCAAGGTCGTCTTGCCGGCCCCGTTCGGCCCGACCAGGGCCAGGACTTCGCCCTCGGCGACCGTCAGGGCTTCGAGCTCGAGCGAGAACGGTCCCGGGGCCGGCGGATAGGCGTAGGCGACCCTCTCGAGCCGGTAGACGAGTCCACCCATCTTTACGCTCCTCCGTCCCGGCCGCGGAGCCCGGCCTGGACGAGATAGTTGATGCCGAGCGTGATGACGAGGAGGAGGACGCCGAGGACGACGCCGTTGCGGAACTCGCCCTTGGCCGTCTCGAGGGCGATCGAGGTCGTGATGTTGCGGGTGGCGTAGCGGATGTTGCCGCCGAGCATCATGGCGATCCCGACCTCGGAGACGGCCCGGGCGAACCCGGCCAGGACGGCGACGAGGAGCGGGAAGCGGGCCTCGCGCAGGACGATCCAGCCGGCCTGGCGGCCGGTCGCGCCCAGGGTCAGGGCGGTCAGCCGGGCCCGCCGATCGACCTGCCGCAGGGCCGTATAGGAAAAGCCGGTGATAAGCGGCAGGATGAGGAAGATCTGGCCGACGGTCATGGCCGCCTGGGTGTAGAGCAGGCCCAGCCCGCCGAGGGGGCCGTTGCGGCTGAGGAGCGAGTAGAAGAGCAGCCCGATGACCACCGTCGGGGCGGCCATCCAGGTCTGGTTGACGGCCAGGATGAGCTTCTTGCCGCGGAACTCGCGCCCGGCCAGGAAGAGAGCGGCCGGCACGGCCAGGGCGCTGGCGATGACGGCGGCCAGGCCGCTCGTCTTGAGCGAGACCCAGACCGCCAGGGCGAGCTCGCGGGCGATCATTTGACCAGGTCCACCCCGGGGATGGCGGCGAGCGGTTCGAAGAGTGGCCGCCCGGCCTGGCCCCGGAATTCTCCGATGAGCGTCTGGCCGCGAAGCGAGGTCAGGAAGGCGATGAAGGCCATGGCCTCGCCGTAACGGGCGGTCGGGATGCGGGCCGGGTCGACGGCGATAACGGCGTAAATGTTCTCGAGCTCGGGCGAGTTCTCGTAGACCGGCTTGAGGCCGTCGATGCCCCGCAGGCCGTAGAAGGTCGCGGTGTCGGTCAGCGTGTAGGCCCGCCGCTCGGCCGCGATGCGGAGGGTCTCGGCCATGCCCTGGCCGGTCTCGAGATAGGCGGTCAGGGGTTTCCCTCCGGCCAGGGCCCAGAGGTCGAGCTCGCGGGTGTGCGTCCCGGATCTGTCGCCGCGGCTGACGAAGGGCGCGCCGGCCGACTTGATGCGGCCGAGGGCCTCGGCCGCGGAGGGGGCGCCGGCGACGCGGGCCGGGTCGTCGGGCGGGCCGACGATCATGAACCAGTTCCGGGCGATGACCCGGCGGTTGACGCCGAAGCCGTCGCGGAGGAACTCGTCCTCGAGCTTGCGGGCGTGGACGATGACGATGTCGGCGTTCCCGTCGCGGGCCTGCTTCAGGGCCGCGCCCGTGCCGACGGCGATCCACTTGAGCGTGATGCCCGTCTCCGCTTTGAACGCGTCGGCCAGGACGTCGAGAAGCCCCGTGGCGTCGACACTCGTCGTCGTGGCCAGCATGAGCGTCCGCTCCGCGGCGGGAGCGGCGCCTAGAGCCATGACCGAGAGGGTCGCGAGTGTGACCGCCGTGATTCCAGCGGATCGGCGGGTGGGCCGGGATATGCGCCGCAAAGTGTCTCCTTTTCGATCACGGAAGGAGGAGCCGTTTCCCGCTCCTCCCTGTCGGCCGAAGCGCCTGGCCTCATGGGCTGTAGCGCCGTCGGCTCGGAGCACCGTGTTAGATAGCACATCGGGCCGGGGCTGTAAAGCCGGAATTGGAAACAGGAATGGGGACATGTCCCCTTGCTCCGCCGTTTCTCAGGCGCCGTAGAAGGCGTCGATCACGGCCCGCCACTCGGCCTCGGTCCGGACCGGGACGAGGGCGTTGCGAAGGTCGGTCCGGCGGGGGTGCATCTTGGCGTACTGCAGGCTGCAGTGACGCAGCATCTTGAGGCCGCGGCGTGGGTCGTAAGCTTCGCTGGCCAGCCGGAAGTGCCGGTAGATGACCTCACGCTGCTCGTCGAGCGCCGGCTGGCGGGGCGGACGTCCCGCGGCGAGGTCGCGGGCCTGGCCGAAGAACCAGGGATTGCCGATGGCCCCGCGCGCCGCCAGGACGCCGTCGACGCCCGTCTCGGCCAGCATGCGCAAGGACTCGGCCGGGCTGGTGACGTCGCCCGAGCCGAGGATGGTCCGGTCGGGGAATTCGCGCTTGACCGCGGCCAGGAAGCCCCAATCGGCCCGGCCGGTATACTTCTGTTCGACGCTCCGGGCGTGGACGGCGATCGCGGCCGCGCCGGCCTCGAAGGCGCCGCGGGCGATGGCCCAAAAATCCTCGTTGGCGGTGTCGGAGGTCCGGAACGAGCGCCGCAGCTTGAGCGTCACGGGCCGGCCGGGCACGGCCTCGATGACGGCCCGGACCGTGGCCAGGGCCCGGGCCGGGTCCTTCATGAGCGCCCCGCCGCGCTTGTGCGAGACGACCTTGCGGACGGGACAGGCGAAATTGAGGTCGATGATGTCGAAACCCATCCGGTCGAGCGAGCGGGCCGCCTCGGCCATGGTCTCCGGCTCGATGCCCATGATCTGGCCCGCGACCGGGTGGTCGGCCGGGTCGAGCCGGATGAGCCGTTTGCGCAGCTTTCCTTCGAGCAGGATCTGGCGGTCGAGCATGGCCTCGGTGATGCAGAAGGGGGCGCCAAGCGAGCGGCAGATCAGGCGGTAGGGGAGGTCGCTGTAGCCGGCCAGCGCGCCTAGGCCGACGGGGAAGTCGATGGCGACGTCGCCGATCCGGAGCGGCATCTAGCGTTCGTCCGCCAGCTTCACTTCCACCGCGAACGAAAACCTCTTTGCGGCCAGGTCTGGCCTGGACAGCGGATCGAACGTATCGAGAAATTCCTGGCCCCAGGTGCGCCCGGTGCCGGACTGATAGCCGGGGTTATGGCCCGGAGATTCCCGACTGCCCTGGGTGGAAAGGCTCTTTTGAGTGGTGGCCGCCCAATCGAACGTCAGGCGGATCGTCGCGCCGGGGGTTCCGCCGAGGCCGCCCGGAACGAGATCGGGAGTGGCCAGAGGGATACGGCATTCGAAGACCGCTGCATCCGCCTGCCGATTCGCGGCGAAATCCGGCGGCAAGGTCTCTGTCTGCTTCCGCAAGGGCCCGTAGGAGCTGCCCTTCTCGTCGACGGCGAACGCGAGGAAGATCGGGTGCCGGGGGGTCTTTCGGATCTCCGCCTTCTCCGCTTCGCTCAGGACGGCCCCCTGGCTCTCGAGCCAGACGATATGGCCGTCGGCGCTGATCTCTCCGTTCAGGAAGCGGACCCCTCTGGCCGGCTTGCGGCTCCCGCCTGGACTGCCCAGGACGGTCATGCCTGTGGCCTCGGCCGACTTCAGGAACTCGGGGTTCTTCACGACCAGGAGAACATAAAGGTACCGGCCGTCGTTCTGAAAGGCGAACTCCGAACCCGTCTTGGCATCGGAGATCCTGGGGACGGACGTCCATTCGTCGATCTGGCCGTCGAGATGCACGGGCGACGAAACCTTGGCGCTCTGGACGGCCGGGACGGTCGCCGCGGCCGCGGACAAGGCGAGCAAAAAGATGGGCAGGAACAGAACCCTGCGGCGTGACAGGCTTGATGGGAACACCACCGTTGACCTCAAGAGAATTCTACCACATGCCTCCGGGCAATCATACGGACTCGAACCCAGACGGGGTCAAACCTACCTTCTGGTTCTTGCTCGCGGAGGCGGGTTCCGTTAAGATGCCCTTCTTGGGAGGAGAGGCATGAAGCTCGAAGGAAGACCGGCCGGCCTCGTGACGCTGGCGGCCGTGGCCTTGATAGGCATAGGCTGGTTCGTCGCCACCGCCCGGAGCCAGGTGCCCGCGCTCTCCCGGGCCTATGTCGGGCACGAGAACGACGCCGATATGAGGGGCTTCATCCTGCAGTACCCGGGCGCGGCGGGTTCGCGCCTCGACGACTGCCAGACCTGCCACCGG
>JAPKZE010000016.1 GCA_026393955.1 Candidatus Aminicenantota bacterium | reverse complement strand
GCCTATCGCCGCCGCGGCCGGACGCCTTGACTTTCGCCTTGACGGGCGATATAAGAAAATCACGGTCTGGGTCGCCAGATCATCACGCCCGGAGAGGAATCATGAAAAAAAACCGGATCTTGCAGTTCTTGGCTCTGTCGGTCCTCGTCGGCATCGTTTTCGGCGCGGCCCAGGCCCGGCCGACATCTACATGAAGCAGAAGACGCACACGGGCGCGTTCCAGGCGATGGGCCAAAGCCAGCCGGAGAAGGACGAGGTCATGGTCTTCTGGCTGGGCGAGAACAAGTTTCGGGCGGACCAGGAGACGGCGAAGACCTCGTCGATCCTCATGACCGATAAGAAGATCATCACCCTGATCGACCACAACAAGAAACAGTACTCGGAGGTGCCGCTCGATTTCGACAAGATGTTCGAGGAGGCGGCCGCCGGCCAGGCCGGGGAGGATCCGGAAAAGGCCGAAGCCATGAAGAAGATGCCCGGCTTCATGAAGAAAATGATGAAGGGCGCCATGGGCGACATGTCGGCCAAGGTGACCGACACCGGCGAGACGAAGAAGATCGGGAGCTGGAACTGCCGCAAGTACGTCATCGAGACGAGCATGGGCGTGGGCGGTGATTCCAGATCCGAGGCCTGGGCCACGGAAGACCTCAAGATCGACTATACGATGGCCTTCACGGCCGCCAACGCCATGATGGCCAGCCTGCCGGGCTTCGAGAAGATCGTCCAGGAAATGAAGAAGGTCAAGGGCGTCATCGTCCTCAATACGGCCACGGTCAAGGCCATGGGCTCCGAGGTGACGTCGACGACCGAGCTTCTCGAAGCCTCAGAGAAGGACGCCCCGGCCGGCACCTACGACATCCCCGCCGGCTATAAGAAGGTCAAAGGGATCAAGGGCTAGACGCCGTCGCCGCCGTACTTGGCCAGGAGCGTTTTCCGGAGCTTGCGGTAGAGGTCGACGAGCGCCTCCATCCGGGAGACGGTCAGCTCGGTCAGGTATTTCGCCGCGCCGGCCGGATCCGCCTTGATGAGCGCCGTGGCCTTGGCGTCGACCGCGGCCTGCTCCGCGAAGAACCCGTCCTCGACCGGGTTCCGGGCCGCCCAGAGGTCCTTCGTCGCCGCCTGCCAGCGCAGCAGCATCAGCTTTTCGACGAAATCCACGGCCCAGCGGGCCGAGTCCTCGCTGAACTCGCGGAAGTCGTAGGTCCGGTAGAACGGGGAGACGGCGGTGACGCCGGCGTAGACGGGGACGTAGGGGCTGACGAAGGGATTGTCGACATAGAACCAATAGACGCCGCCGATCGCGTCGGGCAGCCACGACCGGAGCTGGGCGACCATGCCGTAGCCCTGGGTGGCGATCGTCCGGTGGTGGCGGATGCCCAGGACCCTTTCCATGTCGGCGGAGATGAACGGCGAGGCCATCGGGCTCTTCTCCATGCGGCCGCCGCCGGCCGGGACCATCCAGGCCGGGTCCCAGGTCATGTCGTAGATCGTGTTCTCGAACGTGGAGCGCTGGAAGGCGATGACGTCCCGGACCGAGATCTTCTTCTCCGGCTTGAACGACCAGGGATAGAAGGCGGCGCCCTCGAAGGGCTGGGCGTAGATCGTGCCCGGCCCGGCGGCGTCGGCCAGGCCCCGCTTCGGCCAGGCCTTGAGCGAGGGCGCGAGCGTGCTGGTGATGAGCCACATGCGGCTGAGGTTGCCTTCCCGGACCGGCGGGGCGTACGCCTCCTGCCAGACGAACGGCCGGCCGCTCTTCGGATCGTACCAGCCGCGGTCGACCGCCTCCTTCATGAAGTTGGGCGAGG
>JAPKZE010000394.1 GCA_026393955.1 Candidatus Aminicenantota bacterium | reverse complement strand
CGGTGGCGCGCTACAGGGAGTGTGTGTAGTACTCGCCCGCCGCGGCCATGACCCTGACCCTGCCGGCCCGGCCGTCGCCGCAGGGGATCACGGTCGCGGAGCCGGAGCGTTAGGATGAACGGCCTGGCCCTGGCCCCTCTGTCCGCGGTCGTCGCCGGCGCGCTGGCTTCGCTCCTGCTCGAGGCCTTCCTGAAGAAAAGAGGCCGCGAGCTGCCGGTGCTGGCGGCGGTCCTTTCGCTCTTCGCGGCCGGGGTCCTGATCGTCCTGTCCTGGGGCCGCGGCCTCGCCTCGTTCGGCGGGCGGCTCTCCCTCGATCCCCTGGCCCTCCTGCTCATGGCCGTCTTCGTGCTCGTCTCCGCATTCGTCCTGCTGATGAGCCTCGAATACGGCCCCCGCCGGGGCATCAACCTCGGCCAGCTCTGCGGCCTGCTCCTTCTGGCCGCGGCCGGGCTGATGATCATGGTCTCGTCGACCGACTGGCTGGTCGTCTTCCTCGGCCTCGAGGTCCTCTCGGTCGCTTCCTATGCCCTGGCCGGGCTGAGGCGGAACGACCGGGCTTCGTCCGAGGCGGCGGCGAAATACTTCCTCCTGGGGAGTTTCGCCGGGGCCTTCTTCGTCTTCGGTCTGGCCCTGCTCTACGGAACCACGGGCCGGCTGGACTTCGGAGCCGGTCTCGCGGCGGGCGCAGGCCCGGCCGTCGGCCTGGGGCTCATCCTGACGGCCCTGTTCTTCAAGATCGCCATTGCGCCTTTCCACATGTGGGCGCCCGACGTTTATGATGGCGCGCCGACCCCGGTGACCGTCTTCCTGACCATCGCTCCGAAGGCCGCCGGGCTGGCTGTTCTGATCCGGGTCCTGTCCCCTCTCATCGCCGGCGGCGGTGCGGCGTCCGTGTTCGGGCCGGCGGTGAGCGTCGCCGCCGTTCTGACCATGTTCGCCGGGAACCTGGCGGCCTTGCGGCAGACCAGGGTCAAGCGGCTCCTGGCTTATTCGGCCATCGCCCATTCCGGATATCTCCTGGTCGCCGTGGTCGCCGGAGACGCGCCGGGCCTCGTTTTCTACCTCGTCGCCTACCTGTTCATGAACGCCGGGGCCTTCGGTGTCCTGATGGCCATGTCGGGAAAGAGCGTCGGGGCGATTTCGATCGCCGATCTTGCCGGTCTGGGCCGGCGCCACCCCTGGCTGGCCGCCAGTCTGGCCCTTTTCCTCCTGTCCCTCGCCGGGGTCCCCCCGACGGCCGGCTTCCTGGCCAAGTTCTACATCTTCAGCGCCGCCGTGGCCAAGGGGCACGTTCTGCTGGCCGTCGCCGCCGTCATGGCCAGCCTCGTCTCGGTCGCCTATTACCTGAAGGTCGTTATGGCCATGTACATGCAGGAGGGCGGTTCCGAACCGTCGTTCGGGAGGAACGATCCGGCGCTCTATCTGGTCCTCTTCCTCTGCCTTTTCGGCGTCCTCGAGCTGGGTCTTTGGCCGGGCAATCTCCTGACCCTCATCCGTCAGGGTCTGACCGGCCTGTTCTAGGCCCGCTCCCCTTCCGGGATCACTCGAGCGGCTGGCCCTTCGTCTCGGGGATCCCCGCCCAGAGAGCCGCGGCCGCAAGAAAGGCCGCGGCGATGACCACGAAGGAGAACGAGAACCCGCGCGTCTCGGCGAGAGAACCCACCGCGAAGGGCGCCGCGGCGCTGACGATACGGCCGGCGTTGTAGGTGATGCCCTGGGCCGTGGCCCGGACGGACGTGGGGTAGATCTCGGCCGTCAAGGCCCCGAAGCCCGTGAAATAGCCCGTCCCGAAGAAGGCGACGAAGGGGCCCAGCGCGAACAGGAGCAGGGGCTCGCGCGTCCGGGAATAGAGGAGCATGAACGCCGCGGCGGCGACGAGGAATCCGACATAGGATCTTTTGCGCCCGAGGCGGTCGCTGATGAAGCCGAAGGTGATGTATCCGAGCCACATGCCGGCCTGCATGAAGATGACCAGCGCCGACATGGCCCAGGGCCTGAGCCCGATGCCGCCCTGTTCCGGGGCCATGGACAGGTAGGCCGGCAGCCAGAGGTTGAAGCCCCACCAGCCGAACATCGTGCAGGCGTTCATCACGGTGACGAAGATGGTCAGGCGGAGACGCTTGCGGCCGAAGATCTCGCCGAAGCCCGTCCGGACACCGGCCGATGCGGCCCGGGCCCTCGTCCAGAGCTCGGGCTCCTTGACCTTCCGCTGGATCCAGAGCGTGAAGAACACCGGGATGACGCCGACGAAGAAGACGCCCCGCCAGCCCCAGACCGGCAGGACCAGCGCGGCCACGGCCGCGGCCGCGGCGTAGCCGACGGCCCAGGAGCTCTGGACGATGCCCAAAGCCTTGCCCCGGTGCTCGGCCGGCCAGGTCTCGGAGACGAGGGCGGCCCCGCTGGCCCACTCTCCGCCCATCCCGAGCCCAAGGAAGATGCGAAAGACGGCCAGCATGGCCACGCCCGTGGCGAAGCCGCAGGCGGCCGTGAAGACGGAGTAGATGAGGATGCTGGCCATCAGCGCTTTGCGACGGCCGAAGCGGTCGGCGGCCACCCCGAAGATGAGGCCTCCGACGGCGGAAGCCGCCAGCGTCAGGGAGCCGAGCATCCCGGCCGCGGGCTTGCTCAGCCCAAGGTCCGGCATCAGCTTCGCCACGACCATGGCCCAAAGCATGACGTCGAAGGAATCGAGCATCCAGCCGAACGACGCGGCGACGAGAGCCCGCCGGGCGTCCGGCGAAGCCTCCTTCCACCAGGCGAACCGGGCCATCAGCGGACCTCCATCCCGTTGAGGCGCAGGAAGATGATGCATCCGATCCCGTAGACGACCCACCCGATGAGGACTACGAGCTGGCCGGTCCGGGAGCGGAACATCGCTCCGATGATGAAGATGAGGATGGCGAGGCCGGCGATGACGGCCCTTTCTTTGACCGTCTCGGCGACAACGAAGGCCCACACGCCGAAAATGACGGAGATCCCGATTCCTATGGCCGTATAGGGGATCTGAGGGACCATGATGCCCCGCTTATAGCATAAAATTCCCCGCGGAGGTAGGCGCAAGCCCTGCGGGAAAAAAGAAACGGCCGGAGCGGGACGTAAGCCGGATCCTGTCCCCGCTCGCGCGGGCGACGGTCATTTGTCTAGTCCCGGGATTGCTCCCGGGATCCAGCGGCCTACCCGCCCCCTGGGACGGGCCATCCCAAAATGGGGCTCGTTTGGCCTTGCTCCGGATGGGGTTTGCCCTGCCCCCGGCGTCGCCGCCGGGGCGGTGAGCTCTTACCTCGCCATTTCACCCTTGCTCCCCGCGAAGCTTGCGCTTCCCGAGGGGCGGTATCTTTTCTGTGGCACTTTCCCCCGGTCGCCCGGAGTCGCTGTTAGCGACCATCCTGCCCTTCGGAGTCCGGACTTTCCTCCTCTCCCCCCTCTCGGGAAGGAGAGGCGACCGTCTCGCCCACTCCGGCCGTTATCTTTATACCGTATTGTTCGAGTTTTTTATAGAGGTTCGATCGCGGCGTATCGATCTCCCGGGCCGTCTGGGAGATGTTCCAGCCGTTGGCTTCGAGCTTGGCCAGGAGGAAATCCCGCTCGGCCAGGTCGCGGAACTCGCGCAGCGTCTTGACCCCCGCCGCGTCGGGCAGGGCCGCGCCGGTCCGCTCCCGCACGGCTTCCGGTAGGTCCGTCCGCTCGATCGTGTCGCGGTCGGTCATGATCATCAGCCGCTCGACGATGTTCTTGAGCTCGCGGACGTTGCCTTTCCAGGCGTAGCGTGACATGGCTTCGAGGGCGTCCGCCGAGAACTTCCGCGGCCGGAAGTTGTTCTCCTCGGCGAACGTCCGCGAAAAATATTCGACGAGGAGCGGAATGTCCTCCGGCCTCTCCCGTAGAGGCGGCGAGTAGAGGGGAACGACGTTGAGCCGAAAATAGAGGTCTTCCCGAAAACGCCCTTCCTGAATCTCCTTGC
>JAPKZE010000291.1 GCA_026393955.1 Candidatus Aminicenantota bacterium | reverse complement strand
CAGATCGCCCGGCTCAAGCGCCTGAGGTCCGGCGAGACCACGGTCAACGTCGGCCTCGTCGCAGGAGGCGAGAAGGCCAACGTGGTCGCCGAGAGCGCCTGGGCCGTGCTGGACATCCGATTCTGGAAGATCGTCGACCGTGACCGGGTCTTGCGGATCCTGCGGGAATCCGTCCCGGTCCTGCGGGGATCCCGGATCAAGGTCACCGTCGAGAGCCAGACCCCGCCGCTCGAAAAGACCAGGGCTTCCGAAAAGCTCTTCGTCCGGGCCCAGGAGATCGCCGCGGGGTTGGGACTCCCCCCCCTCAAGGGCGGCAAGACCGGCGGCGGCTCGGACGCGTCGATCGCGGCCGGTCTGGGCATCGCGACGCTCGACGGCCTCGGACCCGACGGGGACGGTCTCCACGCCGGGCACGAGCACCTGCTCCTGCCTTCTCTCGTGGAACGGACGGCCCTCCTGACGGAGCTGCTGAAATCGCTTTAATGACTATATAAAGGAGCACCGCATGATCAAAAAGTACTATCTCCTTTCCCCCGGCCCCACGCCGGTCCCCGAGCGGGCCCTGTCGGCGGCGGCCGAACCCATCTTCCATCACCGGACGCCCGAGTTCTCGGCCCTCTTCATGGAGGTCACCGAGGGCATCAAGGAGGTCTTCGGGACCAAGGAGGAGGCCTACATCCTGACGTCCTCGGGAACGGGGGCCATGGAGACCGCCGTGGTCAACCTGCTCAGCCCCGGCGACAAGGTCCTGACCATTAACGGCGGAAAATTCGGCGAGCGCTGGGGCAATGTCTGCAAGGCCTACGGCGTCGCTTACAAGGAGATCATCCTCGACCCGTGGGGCCAGGACCTGGCCAAGGAGGAGCTCGAGGCCGAGCTCAAGGCCATGCCCGACTGCAAGGCCGTCTTCGCCACGCTGTCCGAGACCTCTTCCGGGGCCATGTTCGACATTCAGGGCTTCGGCGAGGTCGTGGCCAAGACCTCCGCCCTGCTCGTCGTTGACGGCATCTCCGGCGCCGGCGTCACGCCCTGCCCGATGGACGAGTGGAAGCTCGACGTCTTCCTGTCAGGCTCCCAGAAGTCCTTCATGATCCCGCCGGGCCTGGCCTTCATCGCCCTGAGCCAGAAGGCCTGGGCGGCCGCCGCCAATGCCAAGCTGCCCAAGTTCTACTTCGACCTCAAGAAGGCCAAAAAGAACCTGGCCGACAAGACAACGCCTTGGACCCCCGGCATTTCCCTGATCGTCCAGCAGAAGCATGCCCTGGACATCATCAAGAAGATGGGCCTGGACAGTTTCTTCGCCCACCACCGGATCCTGGGCGACGCGACCCGGGCCGGTGTCAAGGCCCTGGGCCTCGAGCTGCTGGCCAAGCGGCCGGGCAACGTGCTGACCTGCTGCAAGGTCCCCGAGGGCATCGAGGGCGGCAAGCTGGTCAAGACCATGCAGGGAAAGTACATGGCCTACATCGCCGGCGGCCAGGACCCCTACAAGGGCAAGATCTTCCGCATCGCCCATCTCGGCTACATGGGCGGCTTCGACATCATCACGGCCCTGTCGGCCCTCGAGATGACGCTCATGGACCTCGGCTACAAATTCGAGGCCGGCGCCGGCATCAAGGCGGCCCAGGCCGTCCTCAAGGAGAACTGGCAATGACCAAGATCCTCATCGCCGACGGCATGGACAAGGCGGCCCTCGAACAGCTGAAGGCCGTGCCCGGCTTCGAAGTGACCGTGAACAAGGGCATGAGCGAGGCCGATCTCGTTCAGATCGTCCCCGGCTACAGCGCCATCGTGGTGCGCAGCGCCTCCAGGATCACCCGCCCCGTCATCGAGGCAGGCCACGACCTCAAGGTCCTCGTCCGGGCCGGCATCGGCCTCGACAACATCGACCGCGACGCGGCCAAGGAAAAGGGCATCTTCGTCGCCAACACGCCCGCGGCCACGTCGATCACCGTCGCCGAGCACACCTTCGGGCTCATGCTAGATGCCGTCCGCAATCACTGGAAGGCCATCCTGTCGATGAAGGCCCACAAGTGGGACAAGAAATCGCTGGAGGGCACGGAGCTCTTCGGCAAGACCCTGGGCATCATCGGCTTCGGCCGGATCGGCACGGAAGTTGCGAAGCGGGCCCTGGCCTTCGGCATGACCGTCGTCGCTTACGACATCATCCCGATCAAGACCGACCTGGCCGTCAAGCAGGTCCCGCTCGCAGAGCTCCTGGCGGCGGCCGATCTCATCACCCTGCACGTCCCCAAGCAGGCCAGGCCCATCCTGGCCGCGGCCGAATTCGCCGGGATCAAGACCGGCGTCATCATCGTCAACGTCGCCCGCGGCGGGGTCGTCGACGAGAAAGCCCTGCTCGACGCGCTCAACGCCGGGAAGGTCCGGGCCGCGGCCCTGGACGTCTTCGACAAGGAGCCGCCCGAGGACTTCGCGCTGGTGGACCATCCGAACGTCATCCCCATCCCGCACCTTGGCGCCGCGGCCGCCGAAGGCCAGCAGAGGGCCGGCCTGGAGGCCGTCCGCATCCTCAAAGAGAAGCTGGGCTGATCACGACCGACACGAGGGACGATCCCCGTCCGGGGAAAGTCCCTCTTTTTTTATCCCCGGTTCTGCTAGAATAACCTTATGATCTACCTCGACCACAACGCGACCACGCCCGTCGACCCGGCCGTCGCCGAGAAGATGGCCTGGTTCCTCCGCGAGCACTTCGGCAATCCGTCCTCCCTCTATCCGATCGGCCGGCGGGTCAAGGAGCTCATGACCGAGGCCCGCGAGCGGGTGGCGGCCGCCCTGGGCGTCGACCGGGGCGAGATCTTTTTCACCGGCTCGGGCACCGAGTCCGACAACTTCGCCGTCTTCGGGGCCTTTGACGCGGCGCCGGAGCGGAATGAATTCGTCACCACCGCGATCGAGCACCCGGCCGTCATCGAGGCGGCCAAGACCCTGGAGAAGCGCGGCGTCAAGGTCACCTATCTGCCCGTCGACTCCTTCGGCGCGGTCAGCCTGGACCATCTCCGCTCGGCCCTGACCCCGAAGACGGGGCTCGTCTCGGTCATGCACGCCAACAACGAGATCGGCACCATTCAGCCGGTCGCCGAGATCGTCCGGATCGCCCACGAGCGCGACATCCCCGTCCACACCGACGCCGTCCAGACCTTCGGCAAGATCGACGTCGACGCCCGCAAGCTCGGGGTCGACTTCCTGACCGTCTCGGCCCATAAGATCTACGGCCCCAAGGGGATCGGCGCCCTCTATATCCGCCGCGGCGCCACCATCTGCCCTTTCGTCCACGGCGGCCGCCAGGAGCGGGGGCTGCGGGCCGGCACGGAGAACACGGCCGGCATCATCGGCTTCGGCGAGGCCGTCCGGGTCCTGGAGGAGAAAGGCCGCAAGGAGCGCTCGCGCATCGAGAAGCTGGCCGCCCTCCTCAAGCAGGGCATCGAAGAGAGGATCACCGGGGCGAAGTTCAACGGCCATCCGGAGAACCGGGTCAAGAGCACCCTCAATTTCGCTTTTCCCGGTCTCGAGGCCGAGGCCATCCTCCTGTCCCTGGCGACCAAGGAGATCTACGTCTCGACCGGTTCGGCTTGCAGCGAGGAATCCGAGGAGGTCTCGCACGTCCTCCGGGCCATCGGTCTCCGGCCGGAGATCGCCCGGTCCTCGATCCGGATGTCCCTCGGCCGGGCCAACACCGAGGAGGACATCGCCGTCGTCCTGCGGGAGCTCCCGGAGATCGTCAAGAAGCTGCGGGCCATTTCCGCTTTCCACCCCGAGGGCTGAGCCCGCCCGTCAATCCGGCCGGCCGCGGAGCCGCTCCAGATAGAGCTCGCGGACGGAGCGGAAATACGCCTGGCAGGCCTCGCGCCGCAGGTCCGGATAGGTCCAATCGAGCGTCCGGACGCCCGTCCGCGTGAACAGGAACTCGAGATGGGCGTAGATGCCCCGGCCGAGCGGGATGCGGTGGGCGAAATCCTTGGCCGTGGCCATGACCACGGCCGAAGCGGTGAGATAGCCCGGATCGATGTTGACCGGCCGTCCGGCCGCCCCGCGTTCCAGTCGGAGGGCCTCTTCGACCCCGATCGTCCGGAGCTTCCTCTCGGGCAGGGACTCCGGCGGGACCAGGGTCCCGAAGCTCATGAACCGGCGCGACAGGTCCGGGCCCATCTCCTCCTCATAATAGCCGGTGAGATCGAACGGAAAGACCGGGCTCTCGCTGTCGACGCTCCCCCACTCCTCCTCGAGCCGCCGCCTGACCTCGCCGTAGAGGCCCTCCTCTTTATAGATCACCCCGCAGATCAGCTTGACCTGGGCGAACTCCTTCGGCTGAGCCATGAGCGGCTTAAGTATATCCCAAAAGTGCCGTTTGGCTCGCCTGAAGGATCGAATGGACGTTCGTAATTCTTTTTCAGGAGTGTCGCGAGTTCGGCTTCTGAGCCGCTAAGCGACCCGGCGAGAGAAGGCGATGTCATTGAACAAATAGATGATTATGCCTATAATGAGCCCATTATGGATTGGGTTTATATCGAAGATATCGCCGCGCACGACGGCCGGGACGTCGAGATCCGCGGCTGGGTCTACAACAAGCGCTCCTCCGGCAAGGTCCGTTTTCTGCTCGTCCGCGACGGGACCGGCCTCCTCCAGGCCACGGCCTTCAGCGCCGACAAGGACTCCCCCCTCTTCCAGCAATTCGACCGCCTGACCCAGGAGTCCTCCCTCGTCGTCCGGGGCCGGGTCCGAGAGGACGGGCGCGCCCCGGGCGGCTTCGAGCTGTCGATGACCGAGCTCGAGATCGTCCAGATCGCCCAGGACTACCCCATCACCCTCAAAGAGCACAGCACTCCGTTCCTGATGGAGCACCGCCACCTCTGGCTCCGGTCCTCTAAGCAGCACGCCGTGCTGCGCGTCCGGGCCGAGGTGATCAAAGCTGTCCGCGACTTCTTCGACGGCCGCGGCTTCCGGCTGATGGACACCCCCATCCTGACGCCGAGCGCCTGCGAAGGGACGACGACACTTTTCGAGACCGAGTACTTCGACCAGAAGGCCTATCTTAGCCAGAGCGGCCAGCTCTACAACGAGGCCACGGCCATGGCCTTTGGCAAAGTCTATTGTTTCGGCCCGACCTTCCGGGCCGAGAAATCGAAGACTCGCCGGCATCTCATCGAGTTCTGGATGGTCGAGCCCGAGGTCGCCTTCGCCACCCTCCAGGACATCATCGGCCTCGGCGAGGACCTCATCCTGTTCATCATGGAGCGGGTCCTGACCAAGCGGCGGCACGAGCTCGAGACGCTCGAGCGCGACCCCAAGCCCCTCGAAGCGATCAAGACGCCGTTCCCCCGTTTGACCTACGACGAAGCCGTCCCGGTCCTGCGCGAGAAAGGGTCGACGATCGAGTGGGGCGGCGATTTCGGAGCGCCCGAGGAGACCATCATCTCCGAGCTCTACACCTCGCCCGTCTGCGTCACGCACTTCCCCGCGGCCATCAAGGCCTTCTACATGCAGCCCGCGCCCGAGAATCCCGACGTCGTCCTCGGCGTCGACTTCCTGGCCTCGGAGGGCTACGGCGAGGTCATCGGCGGCGGCCAGCGCATCCACGACTTGGCGCTTCTCGAGAAGCGCCTCGAAGAGCACAAGCTGCCGCGCGAGGCCTACGAATGGTACCTCGACTTGCGCAAGTACGGCAGCGTCCCCCACTCGGGCTTCGGCATGGGCATCGAGCGCATGGTCTCCTGGATCTGCGGCATCAAGCACATCCGCGAGACCATTCCCTTCCCGCGCCTCCTTTATAGGATCTATCCCTGATGCGGCCGCCGCGCCGCCCCTCCGGCGTCCGGCGGTCCCCAAAGACGATCGCCCTGATCAGCCTCGGCTGCGCCAAGAACCTCGTTGACAGCGAGGTCATGCTCGGCGCGCTGAAGAAAGCGGGATACGGCCTCGTCCCCGCGCCCGAGGACGCGGACGTCGTCATCGTCAATACCTGCGGCTTCATCGGCCCCGCCCGCGAAGAGGCCGAGGCAACGCTCCGCCGGATCCTCCGTCTCAAGCGGGACGATCCGGCCAAGAAGGTCGTCGCCGCCGGCTGCTATGTCGAGCGGGATCGCGCAGGCCTACGGGCCAGATTCCCGGGCGTCGACGCCTGGACCGGCGTGCGCAGCTTCGACGAGATCGCCGCGGTCGTCGAGGGACGGCCGCTCTCCGGGCCCGACCGGACGTTCCTCTATTCCGATGCGTCCCCCCGCCTCGTCTCCACCCCGGGCTCCTGGGCCTACGTCAAGGTCTCGGAGGGCTGCTCCCATCGCTGCGGCTTTTGCGCCATTCCCCTCATCAAAGGGCCTTATGTCTCCCGGAGCACGGCGTCCATCGTCCGGGAGGCCCGGGCTCTCGCGGCCCAGGGGGTCCGGGAGATCGACCTCATCTCCCACGACACAACCTGGTTCGGACGCGACCGGGGCCGCCGCGACGGCTTCGTCGCCCTCCTGGAGCGTCTCGGCCGCGTCGGGGGCCTGGATTGGATCCGGTTCCTCTACGGCTATCCCGAGGAGATCGACGGACCTCTCCTCGAGGTCATGGCGGGACCCAAGTTCTGCCGCTACTTCGATATCCCCTTCCAGCATGCGGATGCCGGCCTGCTCAGGCTCATGAAGCGTGGCCTGGCTGCGGACCGGGCCCTGCGCCTCGTCGACCGCATCCGGATGAAGCTCCCGGGCGCGGCCATCCGGACTTCGCTCATCGTCGGCTTCCCGGGCGAGGGGCCCAAGGAATTCGCGGCTTTGCGCCGTTTCGTCGAGGCGGCCCGCTTCGACCATCTGGGCGTCTTCGCCTATTCGCCGGAACGAGGCACGTCGTCCTACGGCCTGGCCGAGACCGTCCGGCCGGGGGTGAAGGAGGACCGGCGCCGCGAGATCATGGACCTCCAGGCCGCGATCTCCCTGGCCCACAACCGGAGCCGGATCGGGCAGACCATCGACGTCCTCGTCGAAGGCCCGGACGCGCGGGCCGGCGGGCTCTGGACGGGCCGCAGCCGCTTTCAGGCGCCGGAGGTCGACGGCGTCGTCCGCTTCGGCCTGCCGCCGGGGCTGGCCGAACCGCCTTCGTCCATCGTCCGCGTCGGGGTCGTCTCGGCCGATCCCTACGATCTCACCGGCAGGCTCGTGCCATGAAGACGTTGGCGAAAGTCCTGGCCACTTTTTTCGGGCTCGGCCTGGCCCCGGTCCTCCCGGGCACCGTGGCCAGCGCGGCCACGACAATCCTCTTTGTCTTCCTGTTGCGGGGCCTGAGCGGACCTCTCTACGTCCTGCTCGTCGTCGTTCTCTTCTTCGCCGGGGTGGCGGTCTCGAAGATCACCGCCGACGCGCTCGGCCGCCCCGACCCCGGCCGCGTCGTCATCGACGAGGTCTGCGGCCAGCTCATCGCCCTGGCCTTCCTGCCGGCCGGCGGGTTCCCGGCCGGCCTCGCTTTCGCCCTGTTCCGCTTTTTTGATATCATCAAGCCGTGGCCCATCCGCAGGCTGGAGAGGCTCCCCGGCGGCTGGGGCATCATGGCCGACGACGTCGGCGCGGGACTCGCCGCTGCGGCCCTGACACGGCTGGTCCTGCTCGTCGTCTGAGCCCCGGAGGATCATGAAGGCCGAGATCATCGCCGTCGGCGCGGAGCTGCTGACGCCCGACTTCCGGGACACGAACTCTCTTCCTCTCACGGCCGGCCTCAACGAGCTGGGGATCGCCGTCTCGTTCAAGACCATCGTCGGCGACGACGAGGCCGATCTCGCCCGTGTCCTGCGAACGGCCATCGGCCGCTCAGACCTCGTCCTGTGCATGGGGGGGCTCGGCCCGACCGAGGACGACCGGACCCGCGAGACGCTGGCCAGGGTCCTGAAGCGGAAGCTTGTTTTCCGCGCGGCCATCCGGGCCTGCATCCGCGAGAGGTTCAGGCGCCGCGGCCTGCCCATGTCCGCCTCGAACCTCAAGCAGTGTTACGTCATCGACGGGGCCGAGGTCCTGGATAATCCCAACGGGACGGCCCCGGGCCAATGGCTCGAGACGAAGCGAAGCCGCATCGCGCTCCTCCCCGGGCCCCCGCGGGAGATCCTGCCCATGTTCGAGAACGACGTCCTGCCCCGGCTGGCGGGCCTCGGCCGCGGCCTGAGCGTCCGGCGCATCATCCGGCTCACCGGGCTGGGCGAATCGGCCATGGAGACGCGGCTCAAGTCCGTCTACGCGGAGGTGCCCTCCGGCGTGACAGTCACGACCTTGGCCAGCCCGGGCGATCTCGCCATCCACCTGACCTACACCGGCGGAGGGCCCCGGGCCTCGGCGGAAACCCGGCTCGATGAGCTCGAGGCGTCGATCGGCCGGGCGCTCCGGCCGTGGATCTATTCGCGCCGCGGCGAGGGCCTCGAGGAGGTCGTCGGAGCGCTCCTCAGGTCCCGGGACCTGACCATCGCCTGCGCCGAGTCGTGCACCGGCGGGCTCATCGGCCACAGGCTGACCGACATCCCGGGCAGCTCGGATTATTTCCTGGAATCCGCCGTCGTCTACGGCAACCGGGCCAAGATCCGGCGGTTGGGCGTTCCGGCCGCCCTCATCGACCGGCACGGCGCGGTCAGCGCTCCGGTCGCCCGGGCCATGGCCCTCGGCATCCGCAGGACGTCCGGGGCCGACCTGGGCCTGGCCGTCACGGGCGTCGCCGGCCCCGGCGGCGGGACCGCCCGCAAGCCCGTCGGTCTCGTCTATCTCGCGCTCGCCCGGGCCCGGGGGACGGTCGTTGAACGGCATCTGTTCTTCGGCGGGCGGGCCCAAGTCAAGTTCCAATCGTCACAGAAGGCTCTCGACATCGTCAGGAAAACGCTTATCGCCCGGACGGGAAAGGCCCTATAATAGGACGTGAGGAGAGTATCCGTGAGAGCCTTCATCGCCATCGACCTCGACCGCGAGATCAAGTCCGCTCTCGATGCCCTCGTCGACCGCCTCAAGGCCACCCGGGCCGACGTCCGCTGGGTCGGCGTCGGCGGCATGCACCTGACGCTCAAGTTCCTCGGTCCGATCGAGGAGAGCCGGGCGCTCCGGATCCGGGGGATCATGGACGATGTCGGCCGTCGTCATGCCCCCCTCCCCCTCCGTCTCGAGGGCACGGGCGCATTTCCGGCCGATCGGGACCCTCGCGTCCTCTGGGCCGGGGTCGCCGCCGAGCCCGGGCTTCTCGCGCTGCAGGAAGACCTCGACGCGGCGCTCGAAGCCGACGGATTTGAGCGCGAGAAACGGGCCTTCACCCCTCATCTGACCCTGGGCCGGGTCAAGGGATCGGATGGCCTGGCCCGGGCGATGGCCGAATGGGACAAACACCGCGGCGACGTCTTCGGCGCCATGACCGTCCGAAAGCTCGCCCTTTTCGAGAGTCTTCTCCGTCCGGAGGGGGCCGAATACAGGATCGTTTGTGAGGCTGGTCTAGCATGAAGATCGTCGTCGCCGTCGTTTCCTATCTCCTCGGGTCCATCCCGGCCGGCTACCTGCTCGTCAGGCTGTCCGGGAAGCGGGACGTCCGTAAATTCGGCAGCGGCAGCACCGGGGCGACCAATGTCCTGCGGGTCAAGGGCTGGAAGACCGCCCTGCCCGTCGCCCTTTTCGATGTCCTTAAGGGTTTCCTGCCGGTTTACCTGGCCTCCCGGTGGTTCGACGACCCCGTGTTCGCCGCGCTCTGCGGGCTCCTGGCCGTCGTGGGCCACTGCTTTCCGTTCGCGATCGGCTTCCGCGGCGGAAAGGGGGTGGCCACCTCGCTCGGCGCCTATGCCGCGATCGCCTGGGCGCCGCTCCTCGGCGGCCTGGGCCTGTTCCTCATCGTGGCCGGTTTGACGCGATTCGTGTCGCTCGCCTCGATCCTGGCCTCCCTGGCCATTCCCGTGATCGTCTTCCTCGCGGGCGGCCCCCCGGCCGTAGCGGGCATCGCCCTGGCTATCTCGGTCCTGATCGTCTTCCAGCACCGCGGGAACATCGCCCGTCTCGTCCGGGGCACGGAACGCAAGCTTGGGGAGAAAGCGGCATGAACACCTCGGTCATCGGCGGCGGGAGCTGGGGTTCGGCGTTCGCCAGATATCTCGGGTCGATCGGCCTGCCGACCCTCCTGTGGATCCGCGAAGAGGAGATCATCACCCAGGCCGCGGCGACCCGGGAGAACCCGGTGTTCCTGCCCGGCTTCGTCTTCCCCGAGACGGTGCGCTTCACCGACGACCTGCGGGAGTCGGCGACGGCCGCCGACGTCGTCTTCATCGCCGTGCCGTCCCAATTCTGCCGGGCGGTCTATGCGCGAGTGGCCCCGGTCCTGCGCCGCGAGCAGATCGTCGTCAGTTTGACCAAAGGGTTCGACAAACGGACCCTGATGCGCATGAGCCAGGTCATGGAGGAGGTCTTCCGGCCTTACGTCCGGCCCCACGTGGCCGTCCTGTCCGGACCCAGCTTCGCCAAGGAGGTCGCCGCCGGCAACCCCACGGCCCTGGTCGTCGCCTCGCGCGACCCGGCCGCGGCCCGGGAGGTCCAGCACCTCATCTCCAGCGTGACCGTCCGGGCCTACACCTCGACCGACGTGACGGGCGTCGAGGTGGCCGGGGCGCTGAAGAATGTCGTCGCCATCGCGGCCGGCATCGCCGACGCCATGAAGTTCGGCCTGAACACGCGGGCGGCGCTCATCACCCGCGGCCTCGTCGAGATCACCAACCTCGGGCTGGCCCTGGGCGCCCGCAAGGAGACCTTCTACGGGCTGGCCGGCATCGGCGACCTCATCCTGACCTGCACCGGCGAGCTCAGCCGCAACCACCGCGTCGGCCACGAGCTCGGCCGCGGCCGGACCCTCCGCGAGATCCTGGCCGGGATGAAGATGGTCGCCGAGGGCATCCATACGACCGTGGCCGCCCGCCGGATCTCCCGGGCCCTCGGCGTGGAGATGCCCATCTCCGAACAGATCTACCAGGTGCTCTACCGCGGCAAGCCGCCCCGGAAGGCCGTGGAGGAGCTGATGACCCGGGCGCTCAAGGCGGAATGACGTCCGGGGACACCGATTCAAGGAGGAACGGGATGCGAGCCAAAGTCCTTGCCGTATTGACGATCTGCGCCAGCCTGGCCTTCTGCGCCTCGTCGCAGAACAAGGCCCAGCAAAAGCAACAGAAGGATCCCAAGTACCAGTACAACATGGGGTTGTACTATCTCAATCAGAACGACGTCGAGAACGCGTCGAAATTCTTCCTCAGCGCCGTCACCCTCGACCCGAAGTACTACCTGGCCTGGAACGCCCTCGGCCTGGCCCATTCCCTGAAGGGCCGCCTGGACGAGGCCGCCAAGTCGTACGAGAAGTGCCTGCAGGTCAATCCCCAGTTCAGCGAGGCCCACAACAACCTGGGCACGGTCTACCAGGAGATGAACCGGCTCGACAAGGCCGAGAAGGAGTTCCAAATGGCGCTGGCCGACCTGGCCTATACGAACCGGGAGCTGCCCTATTTCAACCTGGGCCGGCTCTACGTTCTCCAAGGGCGGCTGGACGAAGCGCTCGACAGCGTCCAGAAGTCCCTCCAGCTCAAGCCCCGCCTGGCCATGGCCCTCAACCTCCGGGGCCTCATCTACGAGAAGAAGGGCGTCATCGGCGAGGCCGTGGCCTCGTACGAAGCCGCCATCAAGGTCGTTCCCGAGGATCTCAACTTCAACTACAACCTGGCCGTGGCCTATTTCAAGAACGAAGATTACGCCCGGTCCAAGGAGATCTTCCTCAAGATCCAGGGCAAGGTGACGGACGCGGAAACGCGGGACACGATCGCCCGCTACCTGAGGCTGATCGGCGAGCGCTGACGCGGCCGGTCCGTCGGGCTTCCGCTCAGGTGCCTTCCCGCCAATCGGCCAGGTACCTCTTCTGGGCCGGCGTCAGCCGATCGACGGCCGTGCCCATCGAGGCGAGCTTCAAGGCCGCGATCTCCTCGTCGATCTCCTTCGGCACCGGAAAGACGGACTTCGGCAGGCCCTTGGCCTGCCCGAGAAGCCAGCGGACGCTCAGGGCCTGGTTGGCGAAGCTCATGTCCATGACCATGGCCGGATGCCCTTCGGCGGCGGCCAGGTTGATGAGCCGCCCCTCCCCGAGCAGGTTGATCCGCCGTCCGTTGCGGAGCGTGTACTCGTCCACGAAATCGCGGACGCGCCGTTTGCCGCCGGACAGGGATTCGAGGGCCGGGATGTCGATCTCGACGTTGAAATGCCCGGCGTTGGCGACAATGGCGCCGTCCTTCATGCGCCGGAAGTGTTCCTTGCGGATGACGGCCTTGTTGCCGGTGACGGTCAGGAAGATGTCGCCGAGCGGCGCGGCCTCGGCCATGGGCATGACTTCGTAGCCGTCCATGACGGCCTCGATGGCCCGGATGGGATTGATCTCGGTGACGATGACATGGGCCCCGGCCCCTCGGGCCCGCATGGCGACGCCCTTGCCGCACATGCCGTAGCCGGCGACGATGAACTTGAGCCCGGCCAGGAGGACGTTCGTGGCCCGGAGGATGCCGTCGAGGGTGCTCTGGCCCGTGCCGTACCGGTTGTCGAACAGGTGCTTGGTCTGGGCGTCGTTGACGGCGACGATGGGGTAGCGCAGGACACCGTCCTTGGCCATGCTCTTCAGCCGGATCACGCCCGTCGTCGTCTCCTCGGTGCCGGCCAGGATCCCCGGCAAGAGGTCCTTCCTCTTGGAATGGGTCACCGAGACGAGGTCGGCCCCGTCGTCCATGGTGATTGAAGGCCGGCGGTCCAGGACCTGCAGGATGTGGCGGTAATAGGTCTCGTGATCCTCCCCTTTAAGGGCGAAGACGGGGATCTTATGGTACTTGACCAGGGCGGCCGGGATGTCGTCCTGGGTGCTGAGCGGATTCGAGGCGCAAAGACGGACGTCCGCCCCGCCGAGCTTGAGGGCTTCCATGAGGTTGGCCGTTTCCGAGGTCACGTGGAGGCAGGCGGCGATGCGCACGCCGGCGAGCGGCCTGTCCTTGGCGAAGGTCTTCTTGATCTTTTCCAGGACGGGCATGGACCGGGCCGCCCATTCCATCCTCAAACGTCCCTTGGCGGCCAGCCCCGGGTCCTTGATGTCGTGATCCATGGCGCTCTCCCCTTTCGGCCGGTCCTCCGGCGCGATTCCGGCCCAAAATAGCACATTCCAGAGGGGTTTTCAACGACCGGCCTTTATGTTATTGTAAATCGTTGCCGGGCACCAAGACTTCCTCAAGAGATATGCAAAAAGCGGCGCGGATCTTCATCGCTCTGGCCGTCCTGGCCGTCCCGGCCTCCCGGGCGGCCGGCCAGCTGGACACCGTCACCCCGGCCTCCCTGCCTTTTTCCTTCCAGGAGTACCGGCTGAGGAACGGCCTCCGCGTTGTCCTGTCCGCCGACGACCGGCTGCCCCTCGTGACGGTGGCCGTCGGCTACAGCGCCGGGACCCTGCGGGAGAGGCCGGGCCAGGAGGGTCTGGCCTTTCTCCTGGAAAACCTGATGTTCCAAGGATCCGAGAACATCAGCCCTCTCCAGCACATCGCCTTCATCCAGAAGGTCGGCGGCGAGCTCAACGCGACGACCACCGCGGACAAGGCCTTGTTCTACGAGACGCTGCCCTCGAACCAGCTGGCCCTGGCCCTGTGGCTCGAATCCGATCGGATGAAATCTCTGGCCATCACCCCGGCGGCCATCTTGAGGACGCGGTCGGAGCTCGTCTCCGAACACCGGGCCCGGTTGAGGTCCGATCCCTATCTCTCGACCTTCGCCCTGTTCGACACGCTGCTCTTCCCCGACGACCTCTACGGTCACCCCCTCATCGGCGACGGGCTCCGGATGGACGGCCTGACCGAAACCGAGATCCTGGAGTTCCACCGCACCTATTACGTCCCGAACAATGCCGTTCTCTGCATCGCCGGCAACATCGATACCGCCCGGACCCGGGAGCTCGTGGCCAGGTATTTCGACTCCATTCCGCCGGGCCTCGACAGTCCCATCCCGCCCCGGCCGGCGTTCAAGCGGGAGAACGATGCGGTCGTCCGGGACGTCCGGATCCCGGCCGGAAGCGCCGGCTTCCACATGGGCTTCCGCTTCTTCCCTCTCCAGCGGGGTGAGGCGGACTGCCTGCGCATCCTGGAATACATCCTCCTCGAAGGCGAGACTTCGCGGCTGCGCAGCCGTCTCCTCAAGCGGGACCTGACCGCCCGTTACCTGACCGGGGCCCTCGACGAGCGCCTGAGCGTCGCCACGCTGAAGGTCTTTTGCCTGGCCACGAACGCCGTCATGATCGCGCGGTCCGAGAAGGCCATCCTCTCGGAGATCGACCGGCTCAAGACGAACGCCGTCTCCCCCGAGGAGCTCGGCCGGGCCCGGCGACGCTATAAGGGGGATCACCTCGAGCGGCTGTCGACGAACCTGGGCCGGGCCCGCTATCTCGTCGATGCCTGGTCCTCCGGCAAGAGCCTCGCCGCGCTCGACGGAGAGCTCAACGGCGTCCTGGGCGTCACGCCCCAAGCTTTGACCTCCTTCGTCAGCCGCTACTTCATCCCTCAGAACCGTGTCGTCCTAAGGTTCGCGCCCCAATGAAGCTCCTTATCGTCCGGGACCGCTCGGCCGTGCCGGACGCCTGTTTTTGGCTGGCCGCCGCCCTCGGGCTGATCCTGGCCGGGCCGGCCGGCGCCCAGGAACGGTTCCGCCGGACACCGCCCCTGCCGGACGCCCAGCGCCTGGAGCTCAAGCTGCCCGCGGTCGAGACGACGGTCCTTGCCAACGGCCTGACCGTGGCCACGGCCCGGCGCCCGGGCTCGCCGGTGGTCACGCTCCAGCTCGTCATCCGGGCCGGCGAAGCCGACTCGCCCCCCGACCGGCCCGGGCTGGCCGCCCTGACGGCCCGCATGATCGGCAAAGGCACCCGACAGCTCTCGGCCGATTATATCGAGAATATGATCGAATCCCTCGGGGCCGTGTTCAAGGCCTCCGTCTTCATGGATTACACGGTCCTGACCATGGACGTCCTCGCGGAATACCTCGACCGGGCCGTCTACGTCCTCCGCCTTATCACCCTCGAAGCGACGTTCGGCGAGCGCGAGCTCGGCGCCGTCCGCCGGGCGGCCTTCTGGGAGCTCTACGAGAGCAAGAAGGACCCCGAGGTCCTCGGCTGGCGGCAGCTGCTGGCCGTTCTCTTCGAAAAGCACCCCTACCGGCTGGCCACCCAGAACGAGGACGTCATCAAGTTCATCACGCCCCGCGACGTCGCCGACTTCTATGGCCGGTTCTACCGGCCGGCGAACGCCGCCGTCCTCGTCTCGGGGGACGTCGACGGGCCGGCCATCGCCCAGAAGATCGGCAGTCACTTCTCGGCCTGGAGCGGAGCGGCGCCGGCGCAAGCGCCGCCGCCGCCGCCCGCGGCCAACGACCGCGAGCGGATCTGTTACGTCGAGGCCCCCGAGGCCGGGGCCGCCACGATCTTCGCCGGCAACGTGATCATGGCGTCGTCCGCCCCCGACTTCTTCCCTTTCCTCGTTCTCAAGCAGATCCTGGGCGGCACGACCGGGAGCCGCTTGTTCATGAGCCTCCGGGAGACCAAGGGACTGGCCACCTTCGCGTTCAGCGAAATGGAGGTCTTCCGGTCGTGCGGAGTCTATTGGGCCCGGGCCCAGGTCCGGCCCGAAGCGATCGTCCCGGCCGTCCGGGAAACGGAGCGCGTGATCGGCGGCCTGGCCGCCGGTCCTCCCCCGCCGTTCGAGGTCGAGGAGGCCAAGTCCTACCTCATCGGCAGCCTGCCCTTGCGCTTCGAGTCCGCGGAGGGATTCGCCGAATGGATGGCCCGCTATGTCGCGCTCGGCCTCGGTCAGGCCCAATGGGACGGGGGGACGGAGGCGATCAAGCAGGTCAACGCCGAAATGGTCGGAGAGACGGCCCGGAAGTACCTGTCGGCCCGGCCCGTCGTGATCGTCGTCGGCCGGCCCGAATGGATCGGCCCCTACCTCGGAGGCTTGGAACCGGTCGAGATCTACGACGCCTCCGGTCAGCTCAAGTCCACCACCCGCAAACAAGGAGAAGGTCGATGAAGCTCGTCGAATGCGTTCCGAATTTCAGCGAAGGCCGCGACCAGGACAAGATCCGGGCCATCACCCGGGAGATCGAGGCCGTGCCCGGCATCAAGCTCCTCGACGTCGACCCCGGCGCTTCGACGAACCGGACCGTTGTGACCTTCATCGGCGAGCCGGAGACGGTCAAGGAGGCCGCTTTCCGGGCCGTCGCCAAAGCCGCCGAGGTCATCGATATGCGCGCCCATAAAGGCGCTCACAGCCGCATGGGCGCGACCGACGTCTGCCCTTTCGTGCCGGTCTCCGGCGTGACCATGGAGGACTGCGTCCGCCTGGCCGCCGAGCTCGGGCGGAGGGTCGCCGACGAGCTGGGCATCCCCGTCTATCTCTATGAGGCCGCCGCCCGCAAGCCCGAGCGCCGGAACCTGGCTACGGTCCGGGCCGGCGAGTACGAAGGTCTGCCGGAAAAGCTCAAGGACCCGCGCTGGGCGCCCGACTTCGGAAAGCCGGTCTTCAATCCCCGGTCCGGAGCGACCATCGTCGGCGCCCGGGAGTTCCTCATCGCCTACAACTTCAATCTCAACACGCGCGACCGCAAGCTGGCCCACGAGATCGCCCTGAGCCTGTGCGAAAGCGGCCGGGCCAAGCGCGACAAGGCCGGCGCCATCGTCAAGGACGCCCGGGGCAACCCGGTCAAGGTGCCGGGCAAATTCAAGGAGGTCAAGTCGGTCGGCTGGTACGTCGAGGACTACGGCGTCGCCCAGATCTCGGTCAACTTCACCAACTACAAGGTGACGCCCATCCATGTCGTCTTCGACGAAGCGGTCCGTCTGGCCGGGAAGCTCGGCTTGCGGGTGACCGGCAGCGAGCTGGTCGGCCTCATTCCCAAGGAAGCCCTGCTCATGACCGGACGATACTATCTCGAGAAGCAGGGCAAGAGCCCGGGCGTCCCCGAGGGGGAGCTCATCCGGATGGCCGTCCGGTCCCTCGGCCTCAGCGACGTCGTGCCGTTCGAGCCGGAGAGGAAGATCATCGAATACCAGGTCCGTGAGCCCGGACCGGCGCTGGCCGGGATGACCCTCCGCGGTTTCGCCGACGAGCTGTCCATGGACTCCCCCGCCCCTGGCGGCGGGAGCGTCGCGGCCCTGTGCGGAGCCCTGTCCGCGGGCTTGGCGGCCATGGTGGCCAACCTGACCGTCGGCAAGAAAGGATACGAGGCGGTCCACGACGAAATGATCGCCGCGGCCGTCCGGGCCCAGGCGCTCAAGGACCGGCTGCTCGAAGCCGTCGATACGGACACCCTGGCCTTCAACAAGGTCATGGAGGCGTTCCGTCTGCCCAAGACGACCCCGGAACAGGCCGCCGAGAAGGATCGATCCGTCGAGGAGGCGAACAAGGAAGCGACCCTCGTGCCCCTTGGCGTCCTCGAGATGGCGGTCGAAGCCGTCCGCCTGGCCAGGACCGCAGCGGCCAAAGGGAACAGGAATTCGGTCAGCGACGCCGGCGTCGCCGGCCTGGCGGGCCAGGCGGCCGGCGAAGGGGCCTATGACAACGTCCTCATCAACCTCCAAGGGATCAGGGACGCAAAGTTCTCGGACCGGGTGAGGCGCCAGGCGGCCGGCTTCAAGAAGGCGCTCGACAAGGAAGGCCGGGCCGTCCGCGGGATCGTCGCCAAGGCCCTGGCCGGGCCCAAAGCCGGCTAGGCCGCGGCCGGCGGCACGCCCCGGCCCTTCTTCACCAGGAAGAGGACGACGAAGGCCAGGAAGCAGAGGACGACGATCGCCGCCGAGGCGGGGATGTTGAGGACGAGCGATAGCCCCAATCCGCCGGCTACGGCGGTGACGGCCACGGCGGCTGACGCGCCGATGGCCGCGCGGAAGCTCGAAGCGACCTGCAGCCCGGCCGCTGCGGGGATGACGATCAGCGCGGCCACGAGCAGGATCCCGACCACCTTCATCCCCAGGACGATCGTGACGGCCGTCAACACCATCAGCAGGGTGTCCAGGCGGCCGACCTTGATGCCCGCGGCGCGGGCCGACTCCCGGTCGAAGGTCATGAACAGGAGCTTGTCGTAGTTCAGCCGGACCGCGACGAGGACGGCGGCGGCCAACCCGACAGCCAATGCGACCTCGAGGGGCTCGATGGCCAGGATGTCCCCGAACAGGTAGGACATCAGCTCGACGTTGAAGCTCCGGGCCAGGGAGGCCAGGAGGACGCCCAAGGCCAGGCCCAGGCTGCTGAAGATGCCGATGGCCGTATCGCCGTGGAGGCCGGCCCGGCCTTTGAGCTTGACGACGGCCAGAGCGGCCCCGACGGCGACGACGAGGGCCGCCGCGAGGGGCAGGACGTTCAGAAAGAGCCCGAGCGCGACGCCGGCGAAGGCGATATGGGACAGGCCGTGTCCGATCATGGCGTCCTTGCGCAGGACCAGGAAAACCCCCAGGACCGCGCAGGCGACGGCGATGAACAGCCCGGCCAGGAAGGCCCGCTGGAGAAAGCCGTAGGCGAGGAGCGCTTGCATGGCCGCGTCAGTGCTCGTGGGCGATGAGATGGTTACCGTGGGCGATCATCTCCCGGAAGGCCTCCGACCGGCAGAAGCCCTCGTGATCGCCGTGATACACGAGCCGCTGGTTCAGGCAGGCGACCCGGTTGACGTGCTTGTTGACGATGCCGATGTCGTGCGTGACCAGGACGATGGTCAACCCCTCGCTCCGGTTCAGGCGGTGGAGCATCTCGTAGAAGGAGTCCTGCGTTTCGGCGTCGACCCCGGTCGTCGGCTCGTCCAGGAACAGGATGCGCGGCGATGTGACCAGGGCCCGGGCGATGAAGACGCGCTGCTGCTGGCCGCCGGAGAGCCGGCCCACGGGGCCCTTGGCGAAATCGGCCATCCCGACCTCGCCGAGAGCGCGGTGCACCCGGGCCCGGGCTTCCCGGCCCGAGCGGCCGCCCGGCCGGGACCCGGACAGGAGGGCCATGCCGACCACCTCCTCCACCGAAGCGGGGAAGAACGGGTCGATGTGCGTCGCTTTCTGGGGCACGTAGCCGACCTTGCGCCGATCGGTGAGGGCGGCGGGCGGGCGTCCGAAGATCTCGACCTGGCCCGACGTGGGGCGAAGCAGGCCGAGAACGAGCTTAACCAGGGTCGTCTTGCCCGAGCCGTTGGGCCCGATGATGGCCAGGAAATCGCCCTCCTCGATGGTGAAATCGATATCGACGAGGACGGGGGTGCCGTCGTAGGCGAAGGAGACGCGGCGGAGGACGACGAGGCTCATGGTCTCACCGGCAGCCCAGGCCATCCCGGAGATGGGCCAGGTCCTCCTCCATGAGCTCGAAGAAGCCGACGCCCTTCTCCTGCTGCTCGCGGGTCAAGTTGTGCCCGGCATGCAGCACCAGGACGCGGCCGCCGATCTCCCGGGCCAGCGCCTTCGAGAGGTCCGGCGGAACGGAATTCTCGAAGAAGACGGTTTTGACGCCTTTGGCGCGGCAGAAGTCGACGGCCATCATCAGGTCCTTCGGCTTCGGCTGAGCGTCCGGGCTGAGGCCGTAGAGGGCCGTCTGGACCAGGCCGTAGCGGCGGGCCAGATAGCCGAAGGCCCCGTGGCCGGCCAGGACGAGATCCCGGCCGCGGCAGCCGGCCAGGCCGTCGCGGAAGGCGGCGTCGAGCTTCCTCAGCCGGCCGGCCAGCGCCTCGGCGTTGGCGGCGAAGATCGGACGGCTGTCGGGATCGAGCCGCGCCAGCTCCTCGGCGATCCGGCCGACGATCTCGACGTCGAGCTCGAAGTCGAGCCAGACGTGGGGGTCGAGGGCGCCGTGGGCGTGCTCATCGCCGTGTTCGTCGGCCTCACTCTCGGGGGGGGCGGCCACGGCCAGGCCGGCGGCGGCCTCGAGGGTCCGGACGCGCCCCGGCGGAAAGGCCTTGAGCATATCCGGGAGCCATGGTTCCAGCCCGGAGCCGATGAACAGGAGCAGGTCGCATTCGGCCAGCCGGGTGATGTCGCTGGGCCGGGGCTGCCACGTGTGGACCCCCGCTCCGGGCGGCAGCAGAAGGCCGGCCTCTCCCCTGTCCCCGGCCACAGCCGCCGCGAATTCCCGCAGGGGGAAGACCGTGGCCAGGATCTTGAACGGACGGCCGGGCCCAGGCGCGGCTGCGGCGACGGTGCCGGCCAGGAGAAAGGTCAGGAGGATGCGGCCGAAGGCTTTCATGGCCCCGATTATACCCGCCGGACCGGCTTGAATCCAAAGGTTATTTATGTCATCATGCGGGTCTCTTCAACGAATTCAAAAGGAGAATCCCATGGCTTCGCCTCTCACCGATCTCAATCCCAAGCTTCTCTGGAAGCATTTCGCCAAGATCCTGACCATTCCCCACTGTTCGGGCAGCGAAAAGGCCCTCGGGGACTACGTCCTTTCGGTGGCCGCTTCGGTCGGCCTCCCGGCCAAGCGCGACCGGGTCGGGAACGTCCTGGTCGGCAAGCCCGCGACCTCCGGCCGCGAGGGCGCCGTGGGCGCCATCCTCCAGGGGCATCTCGACATGGTGTGCGAAAAGAACTCCGACAAGGTCCACGACTTCTGCAAGGACCCGATCCAGGCGGAGATCAAGGGCGAGTGGGTCTACGCCCAGGGCACGACCCTTGGGGCCGACAACGGCATCGGCTTGGCCGCTTGCCTGGCCGTCATGGAGGACAAGACGCTCATCCACGGGCCGCTCGAGTTTCTCTTCACGGTCGAAGAGGAGACCGGCCTCGACGGGGCCAACAAGATCCAGAAGGGCTTCCTCAACGGCAAGATGCTCCTCAACCTCGACAGCGAGGACGAGGGAACCTTCACCATCGGCTGCGCCGGCGGGGCCGATTCGACCTTGGTCCTGCCGCTCGAGCGGAAAAAGACGGCCTCCAAGAACCTCTATAAGCTTCACGTCCACGGCTTCCGCGGCGGCCATTCCGGGCTCGACATCAACCAGGGGCGCGGCAACGCCATCAAGCTCCTGGCCCGTATGCTCGGCCAAGCCCAGGCGGTGGCCAAGTTCGAGGTCGTCAGCATCGAGGGCGGCAGCAAGCACAACGCCATTCCCCGGGAAGCCGTGGCCATGCTGGCCTGCCCGCCCGTCCAAGTCCGGACCATGACCATAGCCCTCAAGAAGGCCTTCGACAAGATCAAGGTCGAGTACAAGTCGGTCGAGCCCGGCGCGGCCTATGCGCTCGAGGCGGGGGCGGGCAAGGACTTCGCCCTGACGCAGGAGTGTCAGAGGGCCGTCATCGATTTTCTCTTGGCCATTCCGCACGGGGTCATCGCCATGCACCCCGAGATCGCCGGACTGACCGAGACCTCGACCAACCTGGCCATCGTCAAGACCGGCAAGGCGGCGTTCGAGGTCCTCTGCAGCTCGCGCAGCTCCGTCGCCTCGGCCCTCGAGGCGACGCGCGACATCATCAAGTCCGTTTGCGCCCTGGCCGGAGCCAGAGCCGAGCTCAAGGACGGCTATCCCGGCTGGATGCCCGATCTCGGATCCACCCTGCTCAAGAAGCTGAAGGAGATCTATGCGAAAACCTTCGCCAAGGAGGCCGAGATCGTGGCCGTCCACGCCGGTCTCGAGTGCGGCATCATCGGGGAGAAGTTCCCGGGCATGGAGATGATCTCGTTCGGACCGACCATGCGGAACCCGCACTCGCCGGAAGAGCATGTCCACATCGGCTCGGTCGAGAAGTTCTGGAAGTTCCTGACGACGGCCCTCGACGGCCTGTCGTCCTGAAGAAATGAAGAGAAGAGGATTCCTGGCTGTCGTCGGTGTCGTGGGCGCGGTCGCATCGCGGGCCTTCGCCGGCCTCGGAGGGAGCAAGATCATGAAAAAGCAGGTCGTGACCGACAAGGCCCCCAAGGCCATCGGCCCTTATTCCCAGGGTATCATCGCCAACGGATTCGTCTTCTGCTCGGGCCAGATCCCCATCGACCCGGCCACCGGTGAGCTCAACACGGGCTCGATCGAGGACCAGACCCGCCAGGTCCTCAAGAACGTTTCGGCCGTCCTCGAGGCGGCCGGATCGTCCCTCGACGAGGCCGTCAAGTGCACGGTCTTCCTCCAGGACATGAACGACTTCGCCAAGATGAACGCGGTCTACGCCGAGTTCTTCAAGGCGCCCAACCCGGCCCGGGCGGCCGTGCAGGCGGCCCGCCTGCCGCGCGATGTCAAGGTGGAGATCGAGGCTATCGCCCTGGTCAAGTAATCGCGCGGTGGGCCGCTTGGGATCCTCGGGGGTCATTTCCGTTCGCTGCGGTGATTTTTAACGCCGATCCGTTCGTCTGACTCGGCGCCAAAACAACTCGCTCGGCTTGCGCTAAGCCTCGCTCAAACACGTTTTGGCGGTTTCCAGGGAAACTGCCCTCATCAGTCTCCGGATCAGCTAAATCACCTCTGATGCTCG
>JAPKZE010000355.1 GCA_026393955.1 Candidatus Aminicenantota bacterium | reverse complement strand
AGATCGACCCCGCCCTCTACGACGAGCTCATCCGGCGCGCCGCGGCCAAGGGCTACGATACGTCGAGGATCAAGAAGACCCTCCAGCCGGCCGGCTGAATCCGGGCCCGGTGTCCCCGCGGGGCCGTCTTGCTGATATTGGACAACAGCGGGACCACCTGGCTTGTTTGTCCGTCGCGTCCCGGAGCTTCAGCTAAAGCCTACTAAAATTGTAGGAAATGAGGACAGCCCGTCCTCCCGTTCGGACACCTCTCCGCCCGGGCCGTACGAAGACCCGTTTGCCCGGGCGTCTTGGAGCTTGGCACGATGGTTGCATATGACAGGAGCGGCTGGTAAAGCCAGCCTGAAGGATAGAAAGGAGATTACGATGAAAGCGCTCAAAGTGGCATTGGCCGTATTCGTCCTCGCGACGGCGGCCTATCCGCAGACGGTCGACCTCGGCATGGGGTCCTTTTCCAATGAATCGGGCCCCATCCTCATGGCCGTCGATGCCGCCATGGTCAACCAGGCGATCGGCAGTCCCTATGCCATGTTCGTTCTCTTTGTGGGGGTCGGGGACAAGAAAGGATCCGTGTCGGTCGCGGCGAAGGACATCGTCATGGTCTATAAGGGCCAGGAGATCCACATGCCTTCGCTCCTGGATCTGCGCAAGAGCTATGGGGGCGGGATCCGGGACCTGGATTTTTACGCGCGGCTGGGCAAGGAGGGGCTCATCTCCTCCTGGGTCAAGTTCTATGATTTCCCCGATTCGGACAACTTCTTCCCCCCGCTCGCGCTGAGCTCGAACCTGGCCCTGACGGAAGGGCACATGACCGCGTTCCGCGGCTTCATGACCCCCCTCTATTTCAAGAATCCCGGCTTTGTCAAGGGCGACAAGCTGACGATCAAGGTCAGGGACGTGAAGAACCCCGCCGTCTCCGGCGAGTGCGAGGTCGTGCTCGACTGACGCCCGGAGATCCCTTCAGCGCTTCGATGAGCCCGGTCGCCGACGCGACCGGGCTCAGACAGGCGCCTTCCGAACAGACGTAGGCGGCGGCCCGGCCGCCGCCTGCGTTCATGTCCTTCGTGAAGGGGGCGAGGCGCTCTACGGCCCGCGCCGTTTCGGCCTTGTCCGTAGGCTTGAACAGAACGGCGGTGTCGCGAACGCTCCCCCCCCGCAGGACGGCCAGGAGCTCGCGCGTCTCCGCCGCCTCCGAGCTCCCGACCACCACGACCTCCCGGGACGGCCCCAGGGCGTAGTCCAGCCCGCAGAGGAATTCCGTGGACATGCGAGGGCGGGCGGCGACCTCGGAGGAGAACGCCGCGGCCAGATGCGAAGCGCGCTCTTCGAGCTCCCGCCGTCCGGTCAGCCGGGCCAGCCGCAGGAGGGCCGTGAACATGACCGAATTGCCGGAGGGCACGGCCCCGTCGTAGATCTCCTTTCGCCGCCGGCCCGCTTCCGCCTCCGCCGAAAAGTAGAACCCGCCCTCGCCGTCGTCCCAGAAGAGCCCGACGGCGCGTTCGGCGAGGTCGAGCGCGCTTTCGAGGTAGCGGGGCTCGTATCCGGCCTCGTACAGGGCCGTCAGGCCCTTGGCCAGGAAAGCGTGGTCGTCGAGAAAGGCCGGCACCCGGGCCTGGCCCTCCGAGTAGACGTGCAGGAGCCGCCCCTCGGAGTCCCTCATCCTGTCCAGGACGAAGTCCGCCGCCCTCCCGGCGGCCCGGAGATAGCGGTCCTCGCCCGTCACCCGGTGGACGGCCGCCAGCCCGGCGATCATGAGCCCGTTCCAATCGGCCAGGACCTTCGTGTCCCGGAACGGCCGCGGCCGCCCCTCGCGCGCGGCGAGCAGCTTGCGCCGGATCGATCCGAGCCGCTCTTCCGTCGCCTCTGCGGCCGGACCGGGCCCGTCCGGCAGCCGGACTTCGTGCAGCACGTTCCGGCCGTCCGGCGGACTCCCCGGTTTCACGGCCTGGCCGGCTTCGCTGACTCCGAAGGCCTGGGCCGCGATCGCCGCGTCCTCGCGACCCAGGACCTCTTCGAGCTCGCCCCGCGTCCAGAGATAGAACGCGCCTTCCTCGCCTTCGCTGTCGGCGTCCTCGGCCGTCGCGAAGCCGCCTTCGGGACCGGCCAGGTCGCGGAGGACGTAATCTGCGACCTCTGCCGCCGTCCGCCGGAGCTCGGCCCGCCCGGTCGCCGCGAACGCGTCGGCGTAGACCTCGGCCAGGAGGGCCTGGTCGTAGAGCATCTTCTCGAAATGGGGCACGAGCCAGTCCGCGTCTGTCGAGTAGCGGTGAAAGCCGTGGCCGAGATGATCGTAGAGGCCGCCGCGGCGCATGGCCTTAAGGGTCTTCCCGGCCATCCCCAGGGCCTCGCCGTGACCGGTCCTTTGCCAGTAGCGGATGAGGAAGGCGAGCTGATGGGGGATGGGGAACTTGGGCGCGCCGCCGAAGCCGCCCCGGACCGGGTCGAAATCCGAAGCCAGCTCGCGGAAGGCTTCGTCCAGGGTCGCCGCGGTCAGCCGGTCGGCCCGCCGGGGCCCGCCTGGGACCTCCGTCGGTTCGAGCGAGGCCGCGATCTCGTCGGCCGAACGGAGGATGTCCGGCCGCTTCGTGCTCCAGGCCTCGTGAATGAGGGGCAGGATCTCGAGGAGCCCGGGCCGCCCCCAGCGCCGTGACCTCGGAAAGTAAGTCCCGGCGAAGAACGCTTGCTTGTCGGGCGTCATCACGATCGTCAGCGGCCAGCCGCCCGTGCCGGTCAGCTTCTGGCAAACGGCCATGAAATGCTGGTCGAGATCGGGCCGTTCCTCGCGGTCGATCTTGACCGCGACGAAGTGCGCGTTGAGGAGCCGGGCCACCGCCTCGTCGGCGAAGGACTCCCGTTCCATCACGTGGCACCAGTGGCAGGTCGAATAGCCGATGGACAGGAAGACCGGCCGGTCTTCGCGCCGGGCACGGTCCAGGGCCTCCTCGCCCCAAGGATACCAGTCCACAGGGTTGTGGGCGTGCTGCCGGAGGTAGGGGCTCGTCTCCCGGGCCAGGCGGTTCGTGGACGTCATTTCCTCTGGCGGCCTACTTCATCACGGGCACGAGGGCGATCTTTTCCAGGTTCATGGCGTGGTTGTTGGCGATCGACGTGATCCGGACCCGGAGCTTGTGCGGGCCCACCGGCAGCAGGACCTGGCCGACCGGGAACGTGGCCGGAAAGTAGAGGCTCGGGGACGACTCCGTCTTGGCGGCCAGCTTCCGGCTGTCGATCTCGACCTCGTAGGCGGCCTGACCGCCCCACATGCTGGCATAGGTGGCCAGGACCTCGAAAGTCCCCGGCTTGTCCGTCGTGAAGGTCCATTCGGGATAGTCGTTGACGTTCTGCCAGTTGGTCAGCATGGTCGTCCTGTAGAAGAAGTCGAGGTAGGCGCGCTGTCCCATCTCGGACTGGATGTCGGCGAGATAGACCGGGAGATCGATCCGGCCGTCCTTGCCGGCGCCGATCGTCCAGGGCTCGACGACAGGGGGGCCCTGCAGCTCGACGACGACGACCGTCGCGGCGGGATCCCGCTCCCGGTCCGGCAGCGTGATGACGACGCCCTGGTCTGAGCGCTTGAACGTCAGGGGCCGGCCGGGGCCTGTCAGGAGGGCGGCCTTTTTCACCTCCGTCCGGAGTCCCGGCAGGACGATCCGGCCGTCCGCGGGCCAGCCCATGACGTGGATGTAGAGCGTCGTGCCTTTGACCGTGCAGCGGCCGAAGAACGGCAGGCGCTCGAAGACGCTGGCCGTCGTGCCGTAGACGGCCTCGCCGTTGGTCTTCAGCCAGGCGCCCATCTCCCGGAGCCGGGCGGCGAATTCGGCCTGGATCCGGCCGTCGGGCTGGGGGCCGATGTTGAGCAGGAGATTCCCGCCCTTGCTGACGATCTCGATGAGCTGGCGGATGAGCTGCGTCGCGCTGTGAAATTCCGTTTCGTAGCGGTTGTAGCCCCAGCCGTTCCAGTTCATGGTATAGCAGGCCTCCCAGAGGCGGGGCGAGCCGTCCGGGTTGCGGACGCCCGTGGCCGGGACATAGTTCTCGGGCGTGCCGAAATCGCCGAAGCCGGGCTCGCGCCGCCACAGCCGGTCGTTGATGAGGAGCGCCGGCTTCATCTCGAGCAGCATCTTGCCGATGGCGAAGGCCCGCTGCTCCTCGTTCGAGTGCTCCCATTCGCCGTCGAACCAGAGCACGGCCGGGTCGTACTTCGTCACCAGCTCCTTGATCTGGTTCACGGCGAAGTCCATGTAGCGCCCGAAATCGGCGCCCTGGGTCGTCCGGTCCTTCTCCCAGGGCCGGCGGGGCAGGTAATCGGGGTGGTGCCAGTCCATGATGGAGTAGTAGAACCCGAGCGGGATGCCGGCCTTCTTCATTGAAACCGAGAGCGGGCCGAGGATGTCCCGGCCGTACTTGGCGTGCATGATGTCGTAGTCGGTGTAGGCGCTGTCGAAGATGGCGAAGCCGTCGTGGTGCTTCGAGGTGATGACGACGTACTTGACGCCGGCCTCCTTGGCCAGGGCGGCCCATTCGTCCGGGTTGAAGCCGACCGGGTTGAAGTTGTCGGCGTAGTCCTGGTACTGCGCGAGCGGGATCTGGAGGAGCTGGCGGGCCCACTGCTCGCGGCCGATCATGGAGTAGACGCCCCAGTGGATGAACAGCCCGAACTTGGCGTCACGGAACCACTGCAGGCGGTCGGGGGCCTGGGCTTGGGCCGGTCCGGGGGACGGCGCGGCCGGAGCGGCGAGACCCAGGGCGAGAAGACAGAGGATGGCGGCGGCGGCGGGACGGGTTCTCATGGTCGGACCTCTCTTCGACGGATGCTCCCAAGGTTATCCCCGTCGTCCGGGACTGTCAATGCCGGGGCGCAATGAGAAAATCCGGGCCCTCCGGTCGTCGTTCAGATGAGACCATGACCCAACAGCTCCTCGCCCGGATGGCCGAAGTCGTCTTCGACCACGTCGCTGCGGACCTGGCCGTCTTCCGGACCTTCGACGCGAAAGGGAACCCGGTCTTCGAGACGGCCAGGGAAGGCCGCGGACGGCCCGAACGGACCGAGGCGGCGAGGCAGGTCGACGAAGCCCTGGTCGGCCGGGGCCTCGAGATCGGCCGGCCCGTCCTCGTCCGCGACCTCCGCCACGAACCGCTCTTTGCCGACCTCGAGCTCGACGCGAACGGGCATCGCCCCCGAAGCGTGCTCTCCTATCCCTGGACCCTGCGCGGCCGGCCGGCCGGGATCGTCTTCCTGGCCAGGAGCGGGGAGGGCCGGCCCTTCGACGCGGACAACATGGAATTCCTGACCCTGGCCTTGGCCCCGGTCATCTATCTCCTGAGGAAGAACGGCGGCGGCATCCCGGCGGAGGCGAACCCGACGAAGCCCGCCGACCCTTCGGCCGCGGCGGCCTTCCTGGGCGATGCGCCCTCGGTCCGCCGCGTGCGGGCCATGATCGAGCGGGTCCGCGACACCGACGCGCCGGTCTTCATCGCCGGCGAGAGCGGCACGGGCAAGGAGCTGGCCGCGAAGACCGTCCACGAGACGGGCCGGCGCCCGGGCGGTCCGTTCGTCGCCGTCAATTGCGCCGCCATTCCGGATGCGCTTCTCGAAAGCGAGCTCTTCGGCCACGCCCGGGGCTCCTTCACCGGGGCGGTCCGGGACAAGGCCGGGCTCGTCGAGGAGGCCTCGGGCGGAACGTTCGTCCTCGACGAGATCGGCGATCTGCCGCTGGCCCTCCAATCGAAGCTCCTCCGCGTGCTCGAGGAGAAGAAGATCCGGCGGGTCGGCGAGACGAAGCCGCGGCCCGTGGACGTCCGTTTCATCAGCGCCACGAACAAGGACCTCGACCACGAGGTCGAGCGGGGCCGCTTCCGCCAGGACCTCTACTACCGGCTGAAGATCATCTCGATCGAGCTGCCGCCGCTGCGCGAGCGGCCGGAGGACGCCCGGCTGCTCCTCGATCATTTCCTGGACGCGTTCTCCCGGTCCATGGGGCGGCCCCGGCCCTTTGTCTCCCCGGTCGCGCTCGAAATGCTCCTTCATTACCCTTGGCCGGGCAATGTCCGCGAGCTCCAGAACGAGATCCAGCGCTCGCTGGTCATGGCCGGCGGCGGTCCGCTCATCCTCGAGGAGCACCTGTCGCCCAAGATCAATCCGGCCGGGCTGACGTACTCGAGCGCGACGCACCGCTTCGCCGAGGCCAAAGCCGATTTCGAAAGGCGGTTCCTCCGGGAGGCGCTGGTCCGCTGCCGCTACCATCGGACGCGGACGGCGGCCGAGGTCGGGCTGACCCGTCAGGGGCTTTTCAAGCTGTTGAAAAAGCACGGCATAGAGGCCAGGCCGGTGGCCGGCCCTTAGAGACAGCCACAAGAGGGACGGTCCCTCTTGTCTTCCTAGACGAGCGTCAGCAGCAGCGTCAGCGTGAACAGTCCGGCCAGGGTCGTCAGGAAGATGATCTTCGTGACGAGCTCCGGGGCCGTCTCGAATTCCTGGGCCAGGGCGACGCCGAGGATGGCGCTGGGCATGCTGTTCTCGAGGATCATCGTCTGCCGGGTCAACCCCGTCAAGCCGAGTCCCCGGGCCAGGCCGAACGAGAGGCCGGCCGCGACGACGAGGCGAAGGACCGTGGCGACCGACGCGGCCTTCCAGCTCCCCCGCAGGTTAACCGCGGCCAGCTGCATCCCCATGACGAGCAGAAGGAACGGCACGAGGGAGTCGCCGATGAGCTTCAACGGATCGAAGAGGGGGGCGGGGACGGGGATGGCCAGCGCCTTAACGAGGATGCCGGCGATCATGGCATAGAGACCGGGCATCGACCACGTCCGCTTCATGGCCGACTTGAAGTCCGCCCGCCCGCGGGCCGCGAGGTACACGCCCAGGCTCTGCATGACGATCTGCGCGGTCATGGCGTAGACGATGCCCCGCTCCAGGGCCGCCGGGCCGTAGGCGAGGAGCAGGACGGGGAAGCCGAAATTGACGGCGTTGGTGAACAGGACCGAGATGTGGAAGGCCCCGGCCTCGGCCGCCGGCAGCTTGAGAAGCCTGGCCGCGACCGAGGACAGGCCCCAGAGCAGGGGGACGGAGATCAGGGTGAAGGCGACGATCCGGCCGAATTCGCCGGCCGCGAGGGTCGTCCGGGCCATGGCCGTGAAGGTCAGGCAGGGGACCAGGACGTACAGTCCCAGACGGGCCAGCATCTTGAGGTCGAAGACGAGGAGGCGGGCGGCGAGATAGCCGACCCCCACCGTGACGATGACCGGGACGATCACCCGGACGAAAATGGCGAGCAGGGTGTCCACGAGGCGCGCATTTTACGCCACTTCCGTCCGGATTCCAACTGTGCTACATTCGATCCGTGGCCGACGACAAGGACGACAAACACGTCTTTCCGGTCGTCTGCCCCTGCTGCGGGGCGACGCTCTGGCTCGACGGCGAGACGAAGTCCGTCCTGCGCTCCGAGAAGGCCAAGAAGGCCAAGGGCTCGCTCGACGACCTGCTGGTCAAGGAGCACAAGCGGCAGGGCGAGTTCGACCGCAAGTTCGATGCCACCTTCGAGCTCCAGCGCGAGAAGCACTCCCAGGCCGACGAGCTGTTCAAGAAGGCCCTCGAAAAGGCCGAGAAAGGCGGAGGCGAAGGCGAGGGCGAAGAAGACAGCTAGCTGCCGGCCTGGGTCTCGTCCTCCCGCACCCGCGGGGCCATCGTCCACTTCGTGAACCCGAACAGCGCCAGCATCGCGACCGATAGGTAGTTCATGAAGGCCCAGGGCAGGTAGGCGAACGTCGAGACGCCCAGGGTCCCGGTGATGTAGACCCCGGCCATGCTCCAGGGAATGAGCGGCACGATGATGCCGCCGCTCTCCTCGATGATCCTCGATAGGTTCTTGGCGGCGAGGTTCTTCTTCTTGTAGATGGGCGCCAGAAGGTCGGCCGGGAGGATCATCGAGAGGTAAGAACTCCCCGTGATCATGGCCGAGAGGATGGAGGCCCCGATCGTCGTCAGGACCAGGCTCCAGACCTGCCGGGTGAGCTTCATGACCCGGTCCAGGATGACGGCGAGACACCCGGTCGTCTGCATGATCCCGCCGTAGGCGAAAGCCGTGAAGGCGATGAGCTGGGTCTCCATCATGCTCATCATGCCGCCCTTGGCCAGAAGCTTGTCGACGAGCTCGACCCCCGTCCGCGCCGGGAGCCCCGTGTTCATGGCCGTGGCCACCTCGGTGAAAGGGATCTTCTGGACCAGGACGGCCAGCGCCGCCGCGACGGCCGACGACAGGACCATGGCCGGGATGGTCGGCTTCTTGGCCACCGCGAAATAGAAGATGACGGCCATGGGCAGGAGCAGGAGCAGGTTGAAGCGGAAGTTCGCCCGGAGCGTGGTCAGGATGAGGTCCAGCGTTTCCGAGCGGACCGAGGTCGTCCCGTACTTCCATCCGACGATGACGTAGAGGACCAGCCCGGCCAGCCAGGCCGGCACGGCCGACCACATCATGTGCTTGATGTGGTCGAACAGGTTCGAGCCGGAGATGACCGTGGCCAGGTTGGGGATGTCCGAGAGCGGCGACATCTTGTCGCCGAAGTAGGCCCCGGCGACGACGGCCCCGGCCGCCGGGCCGAGCGGGATGCCGAGCCCCATGGCGATGCCGATGAAGGCGACGCCGACCGTGCCGATCGTCCCCCAGGACGTCCCCGAGGCGACGGACACGACCGAGCAGACCAGGCAGGCCGTGGCCAGGAAGAACTTGGGCGAGATGAGCTTGAGGCCGTAGTAGATGACCATGGGGATGGTGCCGCTGGCCATCCAGGAGCCGACCAGGATGCCGACCGAGAGCATGATCAGGATGGCCGGCATGGCCCTGTGGATGCTGTCGACGATGCCCCGCTCCATGTCCTTCCACTTGAAGCCGAGGGCGAGGCCGAGCACCGCGGTGAGGGAGGCCGCGGCGACGAGGAGGACCTGGGCCTTGATCTTGTAGACGCCGTAGCCGACGCCGAGGAGGAGGGCCATGGCGACGAGCGGGATAAGGGCGACGCCGAATTTCGGCGGGCGGCCCGAGGCGGGAGCGGGGGAGGGCGTTTCGGCCATCGGCGATCTCCTTATTCTGGCAACAGGGACAGTCCCCTCCGGGGACAATCCCTAGGCGCTGAACGTGCCGCGCGCGAGGAGCTTCCCGCCGGCCATCAGGCGTTTCCCCCGGGCGAAGACGTCGACGAGCCCGAGGTCGCCGTCGAGCACCAGAAGGTCGGCGTCGCGGCCCGGGTCGATCCGTCCCTTTCGGCCGAGCTTGTAGAAGTCGGCCGCGTTGGTCGAGAAGATCCGGAGCGCTGTCTCGAGCGGCAGGAAGCCCTGGCCCACGACCTCTCGGAGCTTCCGCAGGAGGTCCGTCTCCGTGGCGATGGTCAGCCGGACGAGCCGGCCTTCGGCGTCGAAGACGGGCATGCTGCCGTTGCCGTCCGAGCTGGCCGTCACCCGGGTCAACGGCAGGCCCCGCTCATTGAAGGCGGCGATGAGCTCTTCGAACGCGACGTCGGGATCTCCCGAAGCGGGATCGGGACCGACGGTGACGTCGATCGACCCGCCCGCGGCCACCCAGTCGAGCCCCTGCTCGAACAGGCTCCGGTTGCGTGTGATATGGGTGGGGATGACCTGGGTCACCGGGATCTCGGTCTCGCGGATGAGCCGGACAAGGACCTCGAGGCCGCGCCGGCCGTCGCCGAGGTGGAGGTGAAGGACGCCGGCCTTGCCGCCGAGCATCCCGCCGACCCGGCACTCGGCCGCGAGCCGGGCGATCTCGTCGAAGGCCGGCTGCGAGGAGCGGTGGTCGCTCACGGCGATCTCCCCGGCCCCGATGACCTTGTCGATGAGGATGAGGTCGGAGCGGACGCTGCCGGTCAAGGTCCGGACCGGGACCTCGTAGGACCCCGAAAAGACGAACGTCGAGACGCCCTCGGCCTCGAGGGCCCGGGCTTTGGCCAGCAGCGAGGTCATGTGGCGGGTGACGCCGTCGGTGCCCAGACAGCCGATGAGCGTCGTGACGCCGCTCGCGACAATGTCCTCGATCCGGATCTCCGGGGCGCGCGTGGCCGGCCCGCCCTCGCCGCCCCCGCCCAGGATGTGGACGTGGGGGTCGACGAGCCCCGGGACGACGCGCCGGCCGGCGGCGTCGACGACCTCCATCTCGAACCCGGCCGCCGCCAGGCGCCCGGGCTCTCCCACCGCTTCGATGACGCCGCCCGCGATGAGGATGTCCTTCCGTCCGAGCGGCTCCGGCGCGAACACCTCTCCGCCGCGTATCAGAGTCATCATGGGCGCCTCCTTCGACGGGTGACGGGCCCTAAATTAGCACGCCTGTCCGGCCTTCGCAAGCGGGTGCGGCGGGACGGGAGTTTTGAAATCTCCCGGCGTTTGGATAGAATAGGCCCCGCCGCCATGCGTACCTACGAAGAGGAATTCGAGGCCATCCGGAAGTCCGTCGACCGGATCACCCGGCTGCTCCTGTTCCCCAAGAAGATCGACCTGCGCGGCGCCGAGAACTTCGTTCGGGAGGGCCCGAATATCATCATCGGGAACCATATCGGGGCCGCTAAGGACGTATCCGTCCTCCATCGCACGGTGCCCCGGATGATCTTCTTCGCCGGCAACAGGATGTTCTTCAA
>JAPKZE010000470.1 GCA_026393955.1 Candidatus Aminicenantota bacterium | reverse complement strand
GATCCGCCCAAGATATTTCGCAGAATTGCGGCTTCGGGTGCTCAGCCGCAGTTCTGCAGGTCCGCTCCGAAGACTACGCTTCCCGCCGGAGCGCGGCACGCCGGGCCGGCGAGCGGCCGACGGAAGGAATACCCCGAGCGTAGCAGGGCGGATCCCTTGACCGGCCGTCCTTGACATTTGCTTTTTAAAAACGATTTGGCTATCCTTGACGGGTTCCTAAAGGAGATGTCATGGAAACTCCCATTGGCGACCTTGAGCTGACCGGTGTGCCGCTTTTCAAAAAGGGCAAAGTCCGGAACGTTTTCGAGGTCGGCGACAAGCTCCTGATCGTGGCCACGGACCGCATCTCGGCCTTCGACTGGGTCCTGCCCTCGCTCATCCCTTACAAGGGCAAGGTCCTGACCCAGCTGTCGAAGTTTTGGTTCGATTTCGCCGGCCTGGTCCTGCCCAACCATCTCCTGGCCACGGAAACCCGGGACTTTCCCCCGGCTCTCGCCCCCTTCGCCGACGTCCTGGCCAAGCGTTCCATGCTCGTCAAGAAGACCGCGGTCGTCCCGGTCGAGTGCGTCGTCCGCGGCTACCTGTCCGGCTCCGGCTGGAAGGAGTACAAGACGACGGGCAAGATCTGCGGCATCAAGATCCCCAAGGGCCTCCGGGAGTCCGACCAGCTGGCCCAGCCCATCTTCACGCCCTCGACCAAGGCCGAGCACGGCCACGACGTCAACATCTCCTTCAAGGACGTCGAGAAGGAGATCGGCACGGCCCTGGCCCGCAAGATCCGCAAGGCCAGCCTGGAGCTCTACCAGAAGGCCGCCCTCTACGCCGTCTCCAAGGGCATCATCATCGCCGACACGAAGTTCGAGTTCGGCCTCGACGGCGACGAGCTCGTTCTCATCGACGAGATCTTCACCCCCGACTCCTCCCGCTTTTGGCCGCTGTCCCTCTACGAGCCGGGCAAGTCCCAGCCCAGCCTGGACAAGCAGTTCGTCCGCGACTATCTCGAGACGACGAGCTGGGACAAGAACACGCCCCCGCCGGACCTGCCCGCGGAGATCGTCGCCAAGACGTCCCAGAAATACCTGGAAATCTATAGGGTCCTGACCGGCCTCGACGACCTGGCATGAGCGGACGGGTCGATTTCCACGTCCACTCGAACAAGAGCAGCGACGGGGACCATTCGCCGGCCGAACTGGTCGGATTCGCCAGGGACCACGGCCTGCGCGCCATCTCGATCGCCGACCACGACACCGTGGCCGCCTACCCGGAGGCCGTCGAGCTGGGACGGGCGGCCGGCGTCGAAGTCATCCCCGGCATCGAGCTGACGACGGTCTTCGGCGGCCGCGAATTCCATCTTCTCCTGCCCCTCGTCGACTGGACGAGCCCGGCCCTGGCCTCGATCATCGAGGGCCAGACCGCCAGCCGCATGGACGAGACCCGGGAGCGCGTCGAGAAGGTCCGGGCTTTGGGCTTCGACCTGACCCTGGCGGAGGTCGAGGCCGGCTCCAACGGGGCGCCCCCGCTCGGGGTCAAGATCGCCCAGGTCCTCCTGGACAAGCCCGAGAACGGGCGCCACCCGGCCTTGGAGCAGTTCTACCGGCCGGAGAACCGGCCGTACGCCCCCTACATGTTCTACGCGGCCTATTTCGCCGAGGGGAAGCCGGCCTACGTGCCCAAGAAGTTCGTCGCGCTGACGGACGTCCTTGACGCGGCCCCGGCGACGGGGGGGGCCCCCGTGCTGTCCCACCCGGGCGCTTATTTCCAGAGAACGACGGCCGAGGACGCCCGGGCGCTCAAGGCTCACGGCCTTCTCGGCCTGGAAGTCTACACGTTCTATCACACGGCCGAGCAGATCGCCTTCTACCGGGAGATGGCCGGGGAGCTCGATCTGGTGGCCACGGCCGGCTCGGATTTCCACGGACGGATCAAGCCCCACGTCCACTTCGGCGCCCTGCGGGAAGGGGACTACGGCATGGTCGAGGAGCTCCGGGCGAGAAGGAGAGGCGGGGCATGAACTGGCTCGATTGGGTCCTCCTGGCCATCATCGTCGTCACGGCCGTCGTCGGCATCGTCAAGGGCTTCGTCCGGCAGGCCATCGGCCTCGTCGCCGTCGTCACAGGGCTCGTCCTGGCCGTCGTCTACTACGAGCAGACGGCGGGCGTCTTCGAGACCTTCGTCAAGAACCGGCTGCTCAGCAACTTCCTGGGCTTCCTCCTCATCTTCTTCATCGTCCTCATCGCCGGGGCCATCCTCGGCCATCTCATCACCAAGGCCATGAAGGGCCCGCTGGCCTTCGCCAACCGGCTCTTCGGGGCCGTCTTCGGCCTCATCAAGGCCGTCCTCATCTGCGGCATTCTCGTCTTCGCCCTGGTCTCGTTCGAGGTCGCCAAGCCGGCGCTGGAGACGTCCGTCCTCGCGCCGGCCTGTCTCGCCGTCACCCGGGCCGTGATCAACTTGGTGCCGCAGGACCTGAGGACCCGGTTCAACGACTCGTACAAGCGGATCCGTGAGAGCGGGGGGAAACATGGACAAGAGATCTAGCGAGCTCAACTTCCATCAGCGCATGGAACTGCTCGTGCGGGACATGGTCGAGAAGGACATCGGCCTCAAGGATGCCCTCCGCGAGTTCGAGAAGATCTTCTTCGAGCAAGTCGCCCGGAAGCACGAGGGCAACAAGACGAAGATGGCCCAGGCGCTCGGCATCCACCGGAACACCCTCCACAACCGGGCTAAGATCCTCAAGATCAAGAAGAGATATTAGCACTCAATACTAAAGACTGCTAATTTTTTTGCTTCCCACCTCTTGACAAATCTCCTCGTTTTGCATATTATTAGCACTCACATTTTGTGATTGCTAAATTTCAAGTATCCCACAGGAGGTTTTAATGAAAGTTCATCCTCTGTATGACAGAGTGCTCCTCAAGAGACTCGAGGAACAGGAAGTCAAGAGAGGCGGGATCATCATCCCGGACTCAGCCAAGGAAAAGCCCCAGGAGGCCGAGATCATCGAGGCCGGCAAGGGGCGGATCACCGATGAGGGGAAGTTGATCGCCCTCGCCGTCAAGAAGGGTGACCATGTCCTGATCGGCAAGTACAGCGGCACGGAAGTGACGATCGACGGTGTCGAGCTCGTCATCATCCACGAACACGAGATCCTCGCCATCATCGAGAAGTAAAGGAGATATCATATGGCTAAACAGATCCTTTCCGGAGACGAGGCGCGCCACGCCCTGCTCAAGGGCGTGAACGTCCTCAGCAACGTCGTCAAGGCGACGCTCGGCCCCCGCGGCAAGAACATCGTCCTCGACAAGAAGTTCGGTTCGCCCACCAGCACCAAGGACGGCGTCACCGTCGCCAAGGAAGTCGAGCTCAAGGACCCCTGGGAGAACATGGGCGCCCAGCTGGTCAAGGAAGTCGCGTCCAAGACCTCGGACGTCGCCGGTGACGGCACGACGACCGCCACGGTCCTGGCCCAGGCCATTTATAGCGAGGGCCTGCGCTACGTCACGGCCGGCGCCAATCCGACCCTGATCAAGAAGGGCATCGACAAGGCTGTCGAGACCGTTATCGCCGAGCTCAAGAAGATGAGCCGCGAGGTCAGCGGCGAGATGATCGCCCAAGTCGGCGCCATCTCGGCCAACAACGATCCGTCCATCGGCAAGACGATCGCCGAGGCCATGGACAAGGTCGGCAAGGACGGCGTCATCACGGTCGAGGAGGCCAAGGGCCTCGAGACGACCACGGAGACGGTCGAGGGCATGCAGTTCGACCGCGGCTACCTGTCGCCCTATTTCGTGACCGACCCCGAGCGGATGGAGTGCGTCCTCGAGAAGCCCCTCATCCTCCTCCACGAGAAGAAGATCAGCAACCTCAAGGATTTCCTGCCCCTGCTCGAGAACGTCGCCCGCATGGGCCGGCCCCTGCTCGTCGTGGCCGAGGAAGTCGAGGGCGAAGCCCTGGCCACCCTCGTCGTCAACAAGCTCAAGGGCACCTTCCAGTGCTGCGCCGTCAAGGCCCCCGGCTTCGGCGACCGCCGCAAGGCCATGCTCGAGGATATCGCCACCCTGACCGGCGGCCAGGTCATCACCGAGGAGATCGGCGTCAAGCTCGAGAAGGTCAGCGCCGATTGGCTCGGCGAAGCGAAGAAGGTCGTCATCGACAAGGACAACACGACCATCGTCGAGGGCATGGGCAAGTCGAGCGACGTCCAGGCCCGGATCAAGCAGATCCGCGCCCAGATCGAGGATACGACCTCTGACTACGACCGCGAGAAGCTCCAGGAGCGCCTGGCCAAGATGGTCGGCGGCGTCGCCCTGATCAAGGTCGGCGCGGCCACCGAGACCGAGCTCAAGGAGAAGAAGGCCCGGGTCGAGGACGCCATGCACGCCACCAAGGCGGCCGTCGAAGAGGGCATCGTGCCCGGCGGCGGCGTGGCCCTGATCCGCGCCCAGAAGTCGCTCGAGAAGCTCCAGGTCGAGGGCGACGAGCTCATCGGCGCGAACATCGTCAAGAGGGCCATCGAGGAGCCCATGCGCCAGATCGCGGCCAACGCCGGCTTCGAAGGCTCCGTGGTCGTCGAGAAGGTCAAGGAGATGAAACAGGACATGGGCTTCAACGCCCTGACCGAGAAGTACGAGGACATGATCAAGGGAGGCATCATCGACCCGACCAAGGTCGTCCGGATCGCGCTCCAGAACGCGGCCTCCATCGCCGGTCTCCTGCTCAATACCGAAGGCCTGATCGCCGAGCTCCCCGAAGAGGACAAGAAGCCCGGGTATCCGAGCCCTCCCGGCGACATGTACTAAGGGACTGTCCCCGGAGGGGACTGTCCAGCTTTGAATCGCCAGCCCCGGGCGGACTCCCGCCCGGGGCTTTTTTTTCGGACGGGGTCAAACCTTAATTCTTATAATTTTCCGGGGTGGACTTGCGTGGATCGAGGGCCCCTTCGGAAAATTATTAGAATTAAGGTTTGTCACCCTCTGCTCATCCCCCCGTCCCCATTTGGGTCGGCCTATGCTATAGTTTGTTTCGATGGCCCGCCTCATCGACCGGTACGTCATCCGCGAGGTCGTCCCGCCGTTCCTCCTCGGACTGCTGCTCGTCACCTTCGTCCTGCTGATGAACCAGGTCCTGCTCCTGGCCGACCTGTTCA
>JAPKZE010000397.1 GCA_026393955.1 Candidatus Aminicenantota bacterium | reverse complement strand
CTCGGCCGTGGTCGCCCTCGGCGCGAGCCTCGTTCATACCGTGGCGATCACGAGCGACGGAACGGTCTGGGCTTGGGGCCACAACAGCGATTACCAGCTCGGCGACGGCACGACGACCGACCAGTACGCGCCCATCCAGGTGATCAGGTAACGATATCCGAGAGAGCATCATGGGCAAAGCCGCCATCGCCTTGGCCGGGATGATCGCGTTCGCGAGCGCCGCCTGGGCCGCCGAGATCCATGTGGCCGTCGACGGCAAAGATTCCAATCCGGGGACGCGGACGGCGCCGCTGCGGACGATCCAGCGGGCGGCCGACCTGGCCCTTGCGGGCGACGTCGTCACCGTCCATGCGGGCGTGTACCGGGAGCGGATCGATCCGCCCCGCGGCGGCGGATCCGATGCCAAACGGATCGTTTATCAGGCCGCGCCGGGGGAGACGGTCGAGATCAAGGGCTCCGAGGTCGTCAAGAACTGGGCCCGGATCCAGCCCGGGGTTTGGAAGGCGGTCCTCCCCAATTCGCTTTTCGGCGCCTTCAATCCCTACGCCGACCTCATCCGCGGCGACTGGTTCGAGCCCAAAGGGCGGGCGCACCACACCGGCGCGGTCTATCTCGACGGGGAATGGCTGGCCGAGGCGGCGACGCTCGAGGACGTTCTGAAGCCCGCGGAGGCTACGCCGCTCTGGTTCGCCCGGGTGGACAAGGACCGGACGACGATCTGGGCCCAGTTCGGGAACGCCGATCCCAACGCGCGCCTGGCCGAGATCAACGTCCGTTGCACGGTGTTCTATCCCTCCAAGAACAACGTCGACTACCTGACGGTGCGCGGCTTCATCATGCGGCAGGCGGCCACGAACTGGGCCCCGCCGACGGCCGAGCAGGTCGGGCTGATCGGCACGAACTGGAGCAAGGGCTGGATCATCGAGAAGAACGTCGTCAGTCATTCGGTCTGCTCCGGCATCGCCCTCGGCAAGCACGGCGACGCCTTCGACAACACCTCGCAGGACACGGCCGAAGGCTACGTCAAGACGATCGAGCGCGGCCTGGCCCGGGGCTGGGACAAGGACACGATCGGCGGCCATGTCGTCCGGGACAACGTCGTCTCGCACTGCGAGCAGGCCGGAATCGTCGGCAGCCTGGGCCCGGCCTTCAGCGTGGTGACCGGCAACACCATCCACGACATCCACGTCCGCGAGCTTTTCACCGGCGCCGAGATGGCCGGCATCAAGTTCCACGGGGCCGTCGACGTCGTGATCTCGAACAACCATATCTATCGGACCGTCCGCGGGCTGTGGCTCGATTGGATGGCCCAGGGAACGCGCGTCACGGGGAATCTCTTCCACGACAACATGGCCGAGGACCTGTTCGTCGAGGTCGACCACGGCCCGTTCCTGGTCGACAACAACGTCTTCCTCTCGCCGCGAACCCTGCTCTCGGTCTCGCAGGGCGGGGCCTACGTCCACAACCTGATCGCCGGGTCGATCCAGAGCGTCGCTTATGACGCCCGCCTGACGCCTTATCACCGGGCCCACGATACGGCCGTGGCCGGCATGCGCGACAATCCGTTCGGCGACGACAAGTACGTCAACAATCTGTTCATCGGGCCGGGCGACCTGAGCGTCTACGACAAGGCGCCGCTGGCGGTGAAGATGGAAGGCAACGTCTTTCTCAAAGGCGCCAAGCCGTCGAAGCTCGAGCCCCGGCCGGTCGTGAAGCCGGACATCGATCCGGGGCTCAGGCTGGTCGAGAAGACCGACGGCTTCTATCTGGAGATCGCGTTGGACGGGGCTTTCGGCGTGCGGAAGCGGCCGCTGGTGACCACCGCGCTTCTCGGCCGGGCCGTCATCCCCGGCCTGCCCTACGAGCAGGCCGACGGCTCCCCCATCCGGATCGACCGGGACTATTTCGGCATGACCAGGAGCGCCTCCGGTCCGACGCCGGGGCCGTTCGAATCGCCCGGCACAGGCCCTCTCGAGCTGAAGATCCGGTAGCAGACCCGTCAGGCCAGAATGGCATCCGATCCCAAATTGGAGGTTGCGATCATGGAAGATAACGCCCGGATCGAAAAGGGCCGGCTCAGAGCCATGTATCTTTACACTTTATTCGGCGCCGGCGGATTTGGATTTGCGATGCTCGCCTTCCCGGGCTTCGTCCAATCCATCCTTCAGTTCCCCGTCCAGGATCCGATCGTCTTCAAGCTCTACGGGAGCGTCTTGCTGGCTTCCGGACTGGCCGCGCTGCCCGCTCTCCGCTCCCCCCTGAAGTTCGTTCCGCTGCTCCTCATTCAGCTCATCTACAAACCGGCCTGGCTGGCGGTCGCGGCCATTCCGCTTTTCCTCAAGGGTCAATTTCCCTTATATGTCGTTGTGATTTCCGTCGTCTTCCTCACCTATATCGTCGGAGACCTGTACGCCGTTCCGTTCGCCTACCTGTTCTCGAAGAAATAAAACGATTCTCCAGGCTTTCTGTCGTTCGCGCCCCGGCCCTGTTCCTTGACATCGGCCAAAGGGTGCGTTTATCATCCCCCCATCCTAACGAACGGCCCGCCCGTCGGCCACAAGGAGAGCCC
>JAPKZE010000238.1 GCA_026393955.1 Candidatus Aminicenantota bacterium | reverse complement strand
CGAAGATCTTCTGGATCTTCTCGATCTGGCTGGCTTCGATAGCGAGGGCCTTAGCGACCTCGGCGTAGAGCTCGGTCCGGTCGCCGTTCTCGTCCTTGACCAGGTTCCTCAGGGCTCCCTTGGCCTGGAGGGCGAGGCCGGCCTCGTCCCGGACCTCGAGAAGGCCCTTGTTCGATTCGCCGATGTTGCCCGCGTCGAAGTAGGGCTTGAGCGCGGCGAAGCGGGCCTTCATGGATTCCTTGAGGGCCCGGATAGCCGGCGTCGAGACGTTCGTCGCCTCCTGGGCGTAAGCGGCGGGGACCAGCGAGAAGGCCGAGGGACCGGAGAGGGCCGGCATCCCGGCGACGGTGTCGGGGGCCTTCTTCGCCGCGTCCGTCTTGCGGATCTCGTCGACGATCTCGGCCGCGGCCTGCTTGACCGTGGCTTCGGGGAAGTAGATGTTGACCGTGATGCAGGCCAGGACGAAGACGAGGCCCACGGCCGCGGCCGTTCCCAGCGCGTATCGTTTTCTCATGGTGTCATCCTCCTCGCGACGTATCGCTACTTATCGGACTGGCCGACCCGCTTGAGCCGGCCGGCCATTTCCTTGAAGCTGATCGATTTATCGGGCTCGCGGTTCACCACACTTATACCAAAAAGCGACGGCTTCTTCACCAGGTACTCGATCCCGCCCTCGTGGATCGTCCCGTTGAGCTTGAAGGTATCGTTGCGGAGAGTGCTGACGATCCCGAGCTTGGAATAGCGGAAGCCTCGGGCCAGGCTCAGCCAGAAGCCTCCCATCCCGCCCGAGGCCTGCTGGCCCGAGCTGAGGACGGTCAGGTTGTCCACGGCCTTGAGACTGAAGGTCTGCGGCACGCCCTTGACGGGCACGGACTCGAGGCGGAAATGGAAGCTCTCCGGCTGGCCATAGGTGATGACGAGGCCGCGGATCTCGCCGCGGACGATGCCGGTGACCTCGCCGAACGGCACTTCGTCGGTGAGCTTCTTCAGGTCGAGGTCGAGGATATCGACATTGAGGGAGATCGAGCGGCCCGGGTCGAACGGCCTGGCGACGCCGAGGTCCCGGAGGACGATCTGGCCGCCGAAGACGCTGGCCTCGCCCCGGCCGGAGACGGCGATCTTCTCGGGACTGATGTCGAGGCGCGGGAAATCGGCCTGGATCTTCCCGGTCAGCTTGAACTGGGGCGATTGGACGGGGAACCGCGCGATATCGAGGTCGCGAAGGACGAGGGAGCCGACGCCGGCGAAGGCGCCGGAGGCGGGGTCGAGACGGAAGATCGTCCGGCCGAGCTCGAGCCGGCCGCCGAAGACAGGCAGGCTGAGGGGCTCGATGGACAGGGCGTTGGCCCCGGCCCGGACGGCGATGTCGACCGGCTTGAGGGTCAGGAGCGGGTTCTGGAATTCACCGATGCGCAGGAAGCCTTGCGTGAAGCGCGTGAGGTGTTTGCGCCTCGCGTGATGCGCCTGGCCGAGCTGGCACGCGCAGCCGAACAACGCAACGCGCCGCCGGTCGA
>JAPKZE010000224.1 GCA_026393955.1 Candidatus Aminicenantota bacterium | reverse complement strand
CCCGGAACCTCATCAATCCTTTGAAGACCCCGGACAACGGCTTCCCGGCGCCTGACGGATCCTCGGCTAGGCGGGTCTTGACCTGGGCGATGACGCGGGTTGCGTCCTCGCGAGGAAGCGCCTTGAGGTCCTTCCGCACCTGCTCGTGCCAGACGACCTCATAAGCCAAGCTCCTCCTCCAATTCCTCGGTGGTGAGATAGCGTGCGTTCTTCTCGTTCAGGCGTTCCAAGGCCAAATACGCTTCTTCGTATTCTTCGAGCGAGGTCTCGATCATTTCATTGATAAAAGACGATTTGGTCCGCCTTGTTTTCTCAACCAGCCTGGCCAGGCGTTCGTGGATCTCATCGGGGATGCGGACAGAGAGAATGCTCACTTTGTCACCTTTGTCATACATATAATACATAACGACCCGCATGTCAAGTCATGCGCGAAGCCAAGCACCCTAGAACTTATTGAGATGCAGGACCGTGTTCAAGGCCCGCTTGGGCACGTGCAGACGTCCCGCCTCGTCCTTCCAGTACTTGCAGGAGTCGCCCAGGACCTCGGCCGCCGGATCCTCGGCCGGGTAGCCCAGGGCCAGGACCGAGTCGATGCGATAATCCTCGGGGACGCCGAGGATCGCCCGGAGCTTGTCCCGGTCGATCGAGAGCATCCAGCAGCTGCCGACGCCCTCTTCGAGCGCCGCCAGGATCATGTTCTCCATGGCCGCGCCGAGGTCGTACTCGAACATCTTTTCCCGGACCTTGGTGTTGGCCAGGGCGACGACGTAGGACGTCGGCTCCTCGCCGGGCCGGGGGTCCCCCGCCGGAGCGATGTAGGCCGCCCATTTCAGACAGGGAAAGATCGCGGCCGTGAGGGCCGCTTCGTCGACGACCACGAACTCGAGGGGCTGGAGGTTGGCCGCCGACGGCGCTAACCGGGCGGCGTCGACGAGCCGCTCCAGCAGCTCCCGCGCCACCGGCTCCGGCCTGAACTTGCGGATGGTCCTCCGCCCGACGATCGTCTCATACACCTTCTTGTCATCCTGGCACATTGCGCGTCTCCTATTCTATTTATTTTCTGTCGCCGGGGCCTTGATCATGAACACGGCCGTCGAGATTATCAGGAAGAGCCCGGCGATGCGGTACATCCACCGGTATCCGGCGACGTCCGATATCCAACCGAATACGGGCGCGCCCAGGCCCATGCCGACGTCGAAGAGCGAGCTGTACAGGCTGATGGCCAGCCCCTTGTTCTCCCGCCCCAGGAAATCGATGATGTACGTGCTGAGGGCCGGGAAGATCAGCCCCTGGCCCAGCCCTCCGACGAACCCGCCGACGAGGAGCAGAGGGAGGCCGCGGACCTGGGCGATGACGAACAGATTGAACCCGATGATGAGCGCGGCCGGCAGGATGACCGTCTTCCGGCCGATGCGGTCGGAGAGATCGCCGAGCCGGAACCGGGTCAGGATGGCGGCCAGCGAGAAGACCAGGAAGAACGGCCCGACCCGCGAGATCCCGACCGAGTTGCCGAAGACGGCGATGAAGTAGATCATCGCGCCGCGGATGGCCCCGTGAAAGACGGGAACGGACCCGACGACGGCGGCCAGGGCCCAAGGAACGAGCTTCAGGGCCCGCGTTCCCCCGGCGGGAACGCCGCAGTCGGGCCTGGCGATCTCCCGCGTCAGCAGCAGGCAGGCAAGCGCGGCCGCCAGGAACAGGAGGCTGGCGTTGTAGAGCCGGCCGGCGCCGCCCGCACGGATGAGCTCCTCCGCCAGCAGCGGGCCGAGGGCGTTGGCCACCAGCCCGGCCACGCCGATGACGCCCATGGACTTGGCCAGGCGGTCGACCGGGGCCAGGTCCGAGCACATGGCGATCGTCGCCGTCATGCTGATGCCCCAGCCCAGGCCGGTCAGGGCCCGCAGCAGGAAGGGCAGCCAGCCGGCGTCGTCGACGAAGTGGAAGAACGGCACCGCGAAAATGAGGAGGAACACGCCGAGCAGCGCGAAACGCCGGCCGCCGCGGACGTCGATCATCCGGCCGAAGAAGGGCCGGACGGCGATGGCCACGACGCTGAAGACGCCCATGATCAGGCCGATCCGGCTCTGGCGCGGCCCGAATTTTTCGAGCACGACGGGGAGCAGGAAGAAGAGAGAGACCGCCATGAACAGGAAGAAATAGCCGGCCAGAGCCAGCAGGAAATCCCGGTTCCAGAACGACCGGCCGCGCTCCTGGGCCGAGGTCACCTGCCCCTCTCCGCTCCGCTATCTCCGGACCCGGCCGGAGCGGTCGCCCCCGGCCAGGGCCAGGATGTCCTTTTCGGTCGACAGGTTCCAATCGCCCGGGATCGAGTGCTTGAGCGCCGCCGCCGCCACGGCGAAGTCGAGCGCCCCGGCCTCCGTCTTCCCCGTCACGAGCCCGTGGATGAGGCCGGCGGCGAAGGCGTCGCCCGTGCCGATGCGGTCGACGACGGCCCGGATCTCGTAGGCCGGGCCGGCCAGGAATCCCGCCGCGGTCCTCGCCACGGCCGACCAGCGGTTCCAGTCCGCGCTCAGGCTCTCGCGCAGGGTGAAGGCCACCCGCTCGAGGTTGGGGAATTCGGCCATGACCCGGGCCGTCAGAGCCTCGTAAGCGGCGATGTCGAGCCGCCCTCCGGCGACGTTGACGGCGGGCCCGATGCCAAGCGCCTTCTGGCAGTCTTCCTCGTTCCCGATGAGCAGGTCGGCGAGGGCGGCCAGCTCGCGCATGACCTCGGGCGCCGGACGGCCGTAGCGCCAGAGCTTGGCCCGGTAGTTGAGGTCGAGGGACACAACCATCCCTGCGGCCTTCGCGGTCTTGACGGCCTCGAGCGTGAGGGCCGCGGCCGAGGCGCTGAGGGCGGGCGTGATGCCGGTGACGTGGAGCCGGTCCATGCCGGCCAAGGCGGCGGCCCATTCGATGTCCCCGGGCTTGGCCTCGGCCAGGCCCGATACGTCGCTGTCGTACAGGACCTGGGACGGCCGTTCATTGGCCCCGGGCTCGG
>JAPKZE010000217.1 GCA_026393955.1 Candidatus Aminicenantota bacterium | reverse complement strand
GGACGCACTACCTGGCCGGCATGTCGGGCTGCCTCAAGAACTACATCATGTTCGCCGAGTCCCAGCCGGACCACCACCCCGACAGCTGCGCCTCGCTCGGCTCGCTCTTCCTCCTGCCCCAGGTCAAGGGCAAGACCCGGCTGAACGTCCTCTGCGCCCTGACCCCGCAGTTCCACGGGCGCGGTCCGCACAACTTCAGCCGCCGCTACGTCTGGAATTACAAGGGCCTCATCGTCGGCGAGGATCCGGTGGCCGTCGATTCGGTCGGTCTCCGGCTGATCATGGCCAAGCGGCGGATCGAGCTGGGACCGGACCAGGAGATCCCACCGGTCCCCAAGCACATCCAGATCGCCGACACGAAATACGGGATTCGCCGGAGCGGAGGGCGAACATGTTCTTGAAAAGATCAATTTCCCGTGTCCTTCTCTCTCTGGCGTTCTTTTCGGTCGCCGGGTTGTCCTCGCCCGCCGGGTCGTCCGGCGCCGCTCCGGACGACGGCCGGCTGACCTTTCTCGGCTCGTCCCTTTGGACGAAGGCCCACGACGTCGAGGTCCGGGGCCCGTTGGCCTACTGCGCCTTCCTGGACGGCCTGCGGATCCTCGATTTGGCCGATCCGAAGAACCCGAAGACGCTCTCCGACCTCCATCTCGGCGGCGGATTCGCCGTCGCCCTGGCGGGCAACTACGCCTTGGTCGCGGCGGCCGACAAAGGCCTGGCCATGATCGACGTCACCGACCCCAAGGCCCCCGTCCTGAGGAGCCTCCTCGACACGCCCGGCCAGGCCCGGGACGTCGCGGTTGACGGCTCCGTCGCCCTTGTGGCCGACGGCACGGGCGGATTGCTGGCCGTGGATATCGCCAAGCCCGCGGCCCCGAGGATCGTGGGCGCGTGGGATTCCCCGGGCGAAGCGACCGGCCTCGCTCTAAAGGGCAAGACCGCGTTCCTCGCCGATGGGAGCGCCGGATTGCAGGTCGTCGATCTCACCGTGCCGGCCAAGCTCAAGCCCGTCGGGGCCCTCGACACGGACGGCACGGCCGAGGGCGTGGCGCTGGCCGGCTCTTTCGCCTACATCGCGGACGGCTCCGGCGGGATCAAGGTCGTGGACGTCGGTTCGCCGGCCGCGCCCAAGCTGGCCGCCTCCCTGGTCGCGTCGGGATACGCCCGGAGCGTTTCGGTAGGCGGAACGCTGCTCGGCGTCGGCAGCCTCTATGACGGCGGCTATCAGATCTTCGATATCTCCACCCCGGCGGCTCCGGCCCTCCTTTCGACCAACAAGTACACGATGTACAACGAGGCCTGGCGGGTCGTCCTCATCGGCGGCACGGGGATCGTCATCGATTATTTCTCGGGCCTCTTCTTCGTCGACTTCTCCGATCCGGCCAAGCCGAAGGTCACGGCACGCTTGGCCGCCCCGAGCTCCGTCATTGCCGTTTGCGGCCGCGACCGCTTCGCCTACGCCATCGGAGAGCTGTCCGGGGTCATGGTCGTGGACGCGGCCGATCCCGCCCGCCCCGCCCTCGTCGGCGGGACGAGCACCTTCCGCGGCGTCCAGGGCATCACGGCGAGCGGGAACTACGTCTACGTCACCGACCGCTGGTCGATCAAGGTCTTCGACGTCGCCGATCCGGCCAAGCCTAGAGCAGGCAAGCCCCTGACCTTCACCGAGGGGATCCCGAGGACCCTGGTCGTCCGGGGTACCGCCGGCTATCTCACCGCCGACAACTTCGGCTTCTACACCC
>JAPKZE010000176.1 GCA_026393955.1 Candidatus Aminicenantota bacterium | reverse complement strand
CTTGCCGGCGAGCGACGGAGGCAGGGCCGTCTGGAGGATCTCGCCCCACGACGAGCGGAATTCCGCACTGAGCCGGCCCGTGAATTCGAGGAAGCGCTCGTCCCGGAACGGCCGGTCGTCGAGGACCTCGATGAGCTCCTTGAGCTTGACCCCCGCCGCCGGCGGCTCGGATCCGACCTCGACGATGAAGCCGCTCTGTCGGCGCGGGCCGAGAGGGGCAATGACCCGGGCCCCCGGCCGGGCCGCGGCCCGGAACGCCTCCGGGACGGCGTAGAGAAAGGACTGTTCGAGCGGCAGGGGAAAGACGACCCGGGCGAGCACGGTCATTTTCTGCCGAGCAGGGCCATGACCTTCTGCATGTCCTCCCAGACCATGCGCTTGAGCTCCCGGTTCCCCTCGTTGCGGACGAGGTAGGACGGGTGGAACGTGGGCATGACCGGGATGCCCCGGTAATCCCCGAACTTCCCCCGCCGGACCGTCATGCCTTCGCGGCCGGGCGCGAAAGAGTCGGTCGGCGTCCGGCCCAGCGTGACGATGACCCGGGGCCGGATGAGCTCGATCTGGCGGATGAGATAGGGCCAGCAGGCTTCGATCTCTTCTTGGTGGGGCACGCGGTTGTCCGGCGGCCGGCACTTGACCATGTTGGCGATGTAGACCTCGTCCTCGCGAAAGGTCATGGCCGCGATGATCTTGCGGAGGAGCTGCCCGGCCCGGCCGACGAACGGCCGGCCCTGGGCGTCCTCGTCGCGCCCGGGCCCCTCGCCGATGAACATGAGCTCGGCCGCGGGGTTGCCTTCGCCGGGGACGGCGTTGGTCCGGAACTTGTGGAGGACGCAGAGCGTGCAGGCGCGGACCTGCCGGTCGGTCTCCTCGAGGGCCGCCCGCTCCTCGGACGTCTGCGGGGGCCGAGCCGCAAGCGGCGGGAGCGCGGCGCCGGCGGCCGCGGGAGCCCCGGACCCGGCCTCGTCGCCGGACCGGCGGATCACGAAGCCGGCCCCGGCCTCGACCAGAAAGTCGACGTGGGCTTGGAGGTCCTCGCGGATGTCAGCGGCGCTTCTTTTCAAGCTGGGCCTCGATGCGGTCGAAGATGACGCGGCTCGCCTCCCTCTTGCTGAGGAGCCCGGTCTCCTGGACCGGACCGGACGGGGCGAGGATGCGGACCGCGTTGGTCTCGGTCCCGAAGCCCCGTCCCCCGCCGACGGTGTTGGCGACCATGAGGTCGGCGTTCTTGGCCGCCATCTTCCTGCGGGCGTGGGCCACGACGTCGTGGGTCTCGGCGGCGAAGCCGACGAGGAGCTGGCCCGGCTTCTTCTTCCGGCCGAGCAGGGCCAGGATGTCCGTCGTCGGCTCGATCGGCAAAGCGGCCCCGAACGCGTGCTTGGCGGCCTTGCGGCCTTTCGGGTCCTTGAACCGGAAGTCCGAGACCGCGGCGGCCATGACGACGACGTCCGCCTTCGGGAACGCCTTCAGGCAGGCCTTCTCCATCTCGGCCGCCGTGACGACCATCTCCGTCCTCGCGCCGCACGGCGGGACCAGGGTCGTCGGACCGGAGACGAGGATCGTTGTCGCGCCGCGCGCGACCGCCTCGCGGGCCAGCTCGTAGCCCATCTTGCCCGACGAAGGATTGGACAGGAACCGGACGGGGTCGAGGTGTTCGCGGGTCGGGCCGGCCGTGACGAGGACGGTCTTCCCCTTCAGGCTGGCGCTCCGGCCCAGGATCCGCAGGCCCTCCTTGACGACGGTCTCCGGCTCGGCCAACCGGCCCCAGCCGGTGTCGCCGCAGGCGAGATAGCCCTTCTCCGCCTCGACAAACTCGGCGCCCAGGGCCCTGAGGCGGGCCATGTTGGCCTGGGTCTTGGGATCGAGGTACATGGCCTCGTTCATGGCCGGGGCGATGAGGACCGGCGCCGACGCGGCCAGGAAGAGCGTCGACAGGAAGTCGTCGGCGACGCCCGTGGCGAACTTGCCGATGACGTTGGCCGTGGCCGGGGCGACGCACAGGAGCGCGATCTCCTTGGCCAGGGCGATGTGCTTGATCGACCGCTCCTCGGGCTCCTCGAAGGTGTCGACGATCGTCTTCGTCCCGGCCAGGCTGCTGAAGAGCAGGGGCGAGATGAGCCGGGCGGCGTTGGGCGTCATGACGACCTGGACGGCGACCCCGGCTTTCTGGAAGCCGCGGACGATCTCGCAGGCCTTGTAGATGCCGATGGACGATGAGACGCCCAGGGCGACCTTCTTCGTCGGGGCCGTCACTTGGCGAAGCTCCTCAGGATGGGCCGCAGCTCCGCGGCCATGGCCTCGGGATTATGCCGGGCGGCGGCGACGACCGTCTTGAGCTCGGCCGCGGCCCGGGCCAGGTCGTCGTTGACGACGACGTAGTCGAACTCGGCGTAGGCCCGGACCTCGGCCCGGGCGTTCCGCAGGCGGCGCTTGACCGCCTCGGGACTGTCCTCGCCGCGGTTCCTGAGGCGCCGCCGGAGCTCGGCCGCGACCGGGGGCATGATGAAGACGAGCACGGCGCCCGGGACCCGGGCCCGCACCTGGCGGGCGCCCTGGACGTCGATATCGAGGATGACGTCGCCGCGGCGGCCCTTGGACTCGACCTCGGCCCGGGACGTGCCGTAGAGATGGCCGTGGACGCGGGCGTGCTCGAGGAACTTCCGGGCCCGGACCATGCGCGCGAAGACACGCTCCGAGACGTAGTGGTAATCGACCCCGTCCTTCTCCGAGGGCCGGCGCGCCCGGGTCGTGTGAGAAACCGAGAAATCGAGGCCGCGGACGGCCCGCCGCACCCGCTTGATGAGAGTGGATTTCCCGCAGCCGGAGGGTCCGGTGATGACGAAGACCATGCGTCGACTCCCCTATTCGATGTTCTGGACGTGCTGGCGGATGCTCTCGAGCTCGTTCTTGATGGCCAGGCTCTCCCGGGTGATGAGGACGTCCTGGGATTTCGAAGCCAGGGTGTTGGCCTCGCGGTTGAGCTCCTGGGCCAGGAAATCGAGCTGGCGCCCCACGGGCTCGGCGACCTTGGGCGCGAGGAAGGCCTCGAACGAATCGAGATGGGTCTTGAGACGGCCGATCTCCTCGGCCAGGTCGTAGCGCTGGGCCAGGAACGAGGCCTCTTCGGCCAGCTTGCCCTCGGAGACGGCGGCGCCTCCGTTGAGGTCGGCCAGGCGCTTCCGGATCTTGGCTTTCATCAGGGCCGGCTGGCGCTTGAAGCGCGCTTCGGCCCGGCCCACGAAGCGTCGCACCCCGGCCAGGTGGACGCGGAGCTGGCGGGCCGTCTCCCGCCCTTCCCGGCGCCGCAGGGCGACGACGCCGTCGAGCGTCCGGGCGAAGCTCCGCTCGATGAACTCCGTGTCCTTCGGCCCGGGGGCCTTGCGGCCGACCTCGACGAGCTGGGGCACGCGGAAAAGGCTGTCGAGTGAGATCTCCAGGCGCAGGCCCGTCCGGCGCGAGACCCCGTCGAGGGAGCCCAGGATCTTCCGGAGGAGCCCCTCGTTGAGGGTGAAGTCCCAGCTCTCCGGCCCGAGGGGGACGAGGTCGATGAAGACCTCGACACGGCCGCGGCGGATCCTCTTCTGGCAGAGGGCCCGAATGCGGTTCTCCGCTTCACCCAGGGGGGCGCCCTTGTACGACCAGTCGAAGAAGCGGTGGTTGAGGGTCTTGATGCTGATCTTCAGCCGCAAAGAGGGCGACGTGAAGGCCCTTTCGGCGAATCCGGTCATGCCCAGGATCATGGCGCGTGCTCCTCGATCTCTCTCGCTTGTCCGTCCGTTCCGGGCCCGCTCAATCGCCCCCGAAGAGGGCCCGGGCGATGCCGTAGGCGTTGAGGCCCGAACCCACGGTCAGGTTGTCGGCGACGGCCCACAGCCAGAAGCAGCGGGCGGCGGCCGGGTCCTTGCGGACGGGGCCCAGGTGGATGCGGTCCTTGCCGGCCACGGTCACGGGCGAAACCATTCTCGCCTCGCCGGCCGGCGCGAGCTGGAAGATGTCGTTCGTCTTGAGACAGGTCTCCACGTCGGCGGCCGAAGCGTCCCGCCCGAGCTCGGCGTGGACCAGGATCGAATACGTATGGAAGACGGGGGCGAGGAGGATCGAGAGCGACAGGGAGACCTTACCGGCCCCGAGGATCCGGCCGATCTCGGCCGTGACCTGGTTGTCCAGGCGCGAAAACCCGTTCTTGTCCGGCTTGGACGTCCGGGTGAGCAGGTTGAAGGCGACCTGCTCGGGGAAGATCTTCTTCGACATGGCCGAGCTGCCGAGCAGGGCGTAGCTCTGCTCGGCCAGCTCCCGGATGCCCTCCTCGGCGTAGGCCGAAACGGGCTCGAGGACGAAGGCCACGGCCTTGGCGACGCCGAACCCGGCCCGGAGGTCGGCCAGGAGATGGCTGAGCACGATCGCGGCGGGATGGGGATTGGCGATGAGCGGAGGCTTCGTCTTGCGAAGGGCCGCGTCGTTGACCCCGGCCACGATGACCGGGACCTTCGGATCGGCGTTGAACGTTCCGCCCAGATCCAGGGCGACGTAATCCTTCTCGGCCGCCAGGCCGCCGTAGCGCTTGTTCGTTTTCCCGTCGGCGGCCAGGAACACGAGGTCCAGGCCCTCGAGGGCGGCCGGGGTCAGGGCGTGGACGACCTTGGCCTCGCCGCCAAACGTGCCGAGCTTGGCGTACTCCTCTTCGACCTCGGGGTCGAAGAGCTCCAACGAAGCGAGGGGGAACTTCCTGGCCGCGAGGACGCTGAGGACCTCCTTGCCCTGGAGGGAATCGGGACCGATGAGCGCGAAACGGGGCTTGCGGGACTTGGCCGGGGACATCGAGATCGTTACCGCGCCCGGATGTGGTCGGCCATCAGCTGATACATCTTGTCTTTAAGGGCGAGCTTCTTTTTCTTGAGCGCCCGCTCCTCGTCGGCCTCGGCCGGCGAGAGATGGGTCTTGCCGCGGATCGCATCGATGGCCTTTTCGCAGGCCTGGTGGTCGTCGTGGGCCTGCCGGAATTCCGAGTTGTCCCTAAGGAGAAGCTCCTTGAGCGCCTGTTCGTCCATCCGTGGGGTTCCTCCGCGGCCAGAATATCATATCGACCGGGCCGTTTCAATTTCGCCTCGGGATATCATTCTCGTTCGCTGCGGTGATTTTTCATGCCAGTCCGTTCGCCGGACTCGGCGCCAAAACAACTCGCTCGGCTTGCGCTAAGCCTCGCTCAAACACGTTCTTGGCGGTTTCCAGGGAAACTTCCCTCGTCCGGCTCCTGCCCGGCGAAATCACCGCTGATGCTCACTCCAACGACATCCCTCGGCTTGGTTCATAAGGATGGTTCAGAAGGTCCAGGGCCGGCGCATCGGGCGGTCGAGGCGCTTGGACGCCTCGGCGTCGCCGACGATCCGCTCGGCCACGGGATCCCAGCGGATGGGCCGGCCGAGCCGCACGGCGATGTCCGACATGTGGCTGATGGTGTCCGAGCGGATGGCCGATTCGAGCGGATTGACGGTCGGCATCCGGGTCCGCATACACTCGACGAAGTTCCGGCCCTGGCTCGCGCTCCGGATGACGGGCTTTTCGCCCTCCCGGATGTGGGCCGTCTGGAGCGACTTCGGGCTGGCGTAGAGAGCCCCTCGGCTGACGCTGATCCAGCCGTCCTCGCCCCAAAAGGTCGTGCCGTGGTCCATGGGCGGGCGCTTCTTGGGGTCATCCATCAGTCCCGGGACCTTGACGGCCACCCGATCGGACATGAAGCGCAGGGTCAAACCGTCGGCGTAGCGGCAGGCCACGTCCCAGTTCTCGACCGTGTCGAAGAGCCCGCCGGACGGGATCTCGCCCCGGCCCTCGTAATGGACGGGGCTCGTGCCGTCGCGCTCGAGGCCCCACTGGGCGATGTCGAGCGGATGGGCGCCCCAGCCGGCGATGAAGCCGAGAGCGTAGTCGTAGATGTGATAGGCGCCCCACTCCGTGCAGCGCGTTTTCGTGTAGGGCTTCATAGGCGCCGGCCCGATCCATGTCTCGTAGTCGAGGTCCGGCGGCACGGGGGCGGGCTCGGTGTCGTGGAAGCGCTCGGCGAAAACCTCGGCGTACCCGCCCGGCGACCTCAAGTCGGAGCACCAGGCGTCGACGTGCTTGATCCTGCCGATGTAGCCGTTGCGGACGAGTTCGACCGCCCGGGTGAACTCCCCGGATGAGCGTTGCTGGGTGCCGTACTGGAAGACGACCTTCTTGCGGGCCGCCGCTTCGCGGAGCTTCCAGGCCCAGGCCATGGCCACGCCCAAGGGCTTCTCGACATACATGTCCTTGCCGGCCAGAGCGGCGTTATAGGCCAGCGGCACGTGCCAGTGGTCGGGCGCGCTGATGACGACGCCGTCGATGTCCTTGCGGGCCAGGACCTCGCGCCAGTCGGCCATGGGTTCGCAGACCCGGCCGCCGTAATGTTCGTTCGCCTTGGCCGCGAAATCGGTCCGCCGGGCAACGAAACAATCGCAGGCGGCCACGATCCGGACGTCGTCCTGGGTCGTGACGAAGTCAGCCCAGACGTTGCCCCCGCCGCGGTTGCCGACGCCGATGGCGGCGAGGGCCACCCGGTCGCTCGGGGCCGGGCGGGCGAAGACGGACGCCGGCACGATGGCCGGCGCCGCGACCGCGGCCGCGGCACTCTTCAGGAACTCGCGGCGGCTGAGGGCTCTCTTTCTCATGGCGGTCACTCCTTGTCGGCGGGGTTCGGCCAGGCGGAGAATCGCGCCGCTTCTCTCTCCAGCCGACCGGCATCCCACCGGCCGCCGTGGACGAGCACGCGGTAACGAAGGACGAAGGTCTCCCCGGCCCGGAGCGAGAGCGGCTCGTAACAGAGGAGGGCCGGCGTGAACCAGCTGAACCCGGGCGAGCTGATGACATACCAGGGTGTCGGCGAGCGCGTGTTGGCCGGATGGTCGACGATGGCAATGCCGGCCGGTCCGCCGTCGACGAGACCCGAGTAATCGAGGCCGATGTGGCGGGCTCTATAACGGTCATCCGTCCAGACCGTGACGGGGCCATCGCTCGTCATCACCTGACGGTCCGACAACCCCTGGCCCAGGCGCAGAGAGAGACCGGCATAGCCGCCGAAGACCTGCCCCCCCGGCTGGCCCGGCAGGGGCGTCCGGTCGAGGACGGCGTCCGCGACCGCCGCAAAGGCGCCGGTCCAGTCGATGGCATAGACGCCTTCCGCGTCGGGCCTCGAAACCTCGATCGTCCGCTTTTCGGTGAGGACGGGTGCCGCGGCCCCGACGGGCCTGTAGTCGAGGTCCATGGTGATCCGCGTCCCGAGGCGCTTCCCTAACGAGATGCGGACGTTCGACCATGAGGTCCG
>JAPKZE010000234.1 GCA_026393955.1 Candidatus Aminicenantota bacterium | reverse complement strand
GGCTGGCTTGGCCGCCGGCTTGGCCGTGGGCTTCGCGGCCGGGGCCTTCTTTTCGGGCGGGAAGAAGTCCTTGTAGTTGAGGACGTTCATCGAGGTCGGCCGGATCTGCTTGGATTCGCGCGTCTCGACGTTGACCCGCATGAGGGAGCCGCCCTGGCTTTCGAGGTAAACCGTGCGCCAGTCCTGCGGATCGTTCTGGGTGTGGAAGCCGTCGCCGCCGCCGATGTTATACCAGAAATCAGTCAGGATCTGTCCCTCGCGGCTCATTGACGGGCCGCCCCAGGTGCCGTTGTCCTGGAGGCCGCCGTAGACGTAATAAGGATCGCGCATGTCGGCGCTGACGGCGTAGAACTGGGCCGCGCTGATGTTGTCGTAGAAGACCCAGGTGCGGCCGTGATCGTAGGTCAGGGAGGCGCCGCCGTCCTGCCCGACGTAGAAGCGGTTCGTGTTCGTCGGGTCGATCCACATGGTGTGGAAATCGGGATGCAGGCCGCCGACCTGGGTCCAGGTCTTGCCGCCGTCGGGGGAGAAGCTCATGTTGGTGGCCAGCCAGTAGACCCACTTGTCCTCGACGGGGCTGAGGTAGATGTGGCTGTAGTAGAACGGCCGGTTGTTCTGCCGGCTCATGAAGGTCCAGGTGGCCCCGCCGTCCTCGGACCGGTAGACGCCCGTGCCGAGCTTGGTCATATCGTCGTACTCGGGGTTGGGCTTCTGGTCGTTGCCCTGGCGGACGGTCGGCTGGGGCTGGAAGGCGGCCTCGACGACGGCCGCGAGGACTTTGGGATTGGAGCGGGAGATGGCCAGGCCGATGCGGCCGAGATCGCCCGGAGGAAGCCCCTGGGTGAGTTTCGTCCAGGTGGCGCCGCCGTCGGTCGTCTTGAAGATGCCGGAGTTCGGGCCGCCGGAGTCGAAGCGCCAGGGCTGGCGCAGCCGCTGCCAGAACGCGACGTAGAGGGTCTCGGGGTCGGTCGGGTGCATGACCAGGTCGATGGCCCCGGTCTTGCCGTCGTTCGGCAGTCCGCCGGCCAGCTTGGTCCAGGTGGCGCCGCCGTCGGTCGTCTTGAACAGGCCGCGGTCGCCCGTATAGCCCCAGGGATGGCCGGAGGCCGCGACGTAGACGGTGTTCGGATCGGCCGGGTGGGTCAGCACGCGGGCGATCGTTTGCGTCGTCTCGAGCCCCATCCGGGCGAACGTCTTGCCGCCGTCGGTCGACTTGTAGATGCCGTCGCCCCAGGCGACGCTGTTGCGGACGCATTCCTCGCCCGTCCCGACCCAGATGATCTTGGGGTCCTTTTGGAAGAAGGCGACGTCGCCGATGGAGGCCGAGCCGCCGTTGTCGAAGATGGGCTCCCAGGTCGTCCCGGCGTTCACCGACTTGAAGACGCCGCCCGAGGCGGTGGCCACGAGGACTTGGGTGAAATCGCTGTCGAGCGCCTCGAAATCGGAGATGCGGCCGACCATGTTGGCCGGGCCGATCGAGCGCCAGCGCAGGTGTCGGATGAGATCGGCCGGGTTCGGTCCGCCCGGAGGGGCGGCCTGCGGCGCCGCGAACGCGCCGCTGAAGGCCATGACGATGACGAGGATAACGGAAGCCCTGAGGGCTGCGGAGACGCCGTGCTTCATACCGACCTCCTTGGATTCGGGATCGAAGGGCGGATTATAGTATTAAACCGTCTGGCCGTTCAATCGTTCTGAGGGACTAGCCTGCCGCCTTTGCTGTCCCTCTCTCCGGCTTGGCTCGGGATATGCCTCTAGCTCCCCGGCCCCCCGGGAACCAGTCGTCCGGTTCCCCCCGCTCCGCGGGTCCCCCCTCCACGGACGGGGATCTTTGAGGCAACACCCCTCGCCGCCTCGAGTGGGGGTCCCGGAGATGGGAAATGAATCCAAAAAAAAGGGTATAATAGACGCAACATGTTGAAACGGACACTGGCTTTCATCTATGTGGGTCTGGCCGCTGCTGGCCTCTCGTGCGGCGGTCAGAAGGCGACAGGACCTGCCGCGACGGAGTTCGACGCCGCGTCGGCCTACGGTTTCGTCAAGAAGCAGGTCGAGTTCGGGCCGCGGGTGCCCGGCACGCCGGCCCACGCCGCGTGCGCCGACTGGTTCGTCGCGACGCTGCGCCAATGGACGCCCGACGTCGTCGTCCAGGAGTTCAAGGCGCGGGCTTACGACGGCAGGCCCCTCGCCGGCAAGAACATCATCGCTTCGTTCAACGCCGGGGCGAAGGACCGGATCCTGCTGTGCGCGCACTGGGACTCCCGGCCGTTCGCCGACCACGACCCGGACCCGGCCAACCATTTCAAGCCCGTCATGGGGGCCAACGACGGCGCCAGCGGCGTCGGGGTCCTGCTCGAGGTCGCCCGGTGCCTGTCGCTCCGGAAGCCCGCCGTGGGCGTCGATATCCTGCTTCTCGATCTCGAGGATTTCGGGGAGCATGCGAACTGGCGGGGGAGCTCCGAGGACAGCTGGGGCCTCGGGGCCCAGTACTGGGCCAAGAATCCCCATAATGCCGGCTACCGGGCCCGCTTCGGCATCCTGCTCGATATGGTCGGGGACTCCGGGGCGATGTTCCCCATGGAGGGGACTTCGATGTCCTTCTCCCCGGACGTGGTGAAAAAGGTCTGGACCGTGGCCCGCGGGCTCGGCCTGTCGAAGTACTTCCTCGACCGGGAATCCGACCCGCTCATCGACGACCACCTCTACATCAACCGGTACGCGGGCATCCCGACAATCGACATCATCGACTACGACGCCGGGCGCGGCGGCTTCCCCTCGAGCTGGCACACGGCCGGCGATACCCTGGACAAGATCGACAAAAAGACCCTGGAGGCGGTCGGCCGGACCGTCCTGGCCGTAGTCCGCCAGGAGAAATAGGGGGCTCGGGCCCCCGGCCCGGGACGGAAGAAAACCGCCCGCTTGCCGTCTAACAACATGTAGGACGGATGAAAGTTATTCTCAGAGAAAAAGGAGTCTCCGAAATGAAGAAAGCATTACTCACATGCCTGGCCGTCGCGGCCATCCTGACCCTGGCCGCCTGGGCCGCCGATATCTCCGGCGCCTGGATCATGTCTTCGCCCGGCCGCGATGGGCAGATGATGGAGCGGGAGATCGCGATCGCCCAGACCGGCAAAACGATCAAGGTCACCCTGCCCGGTCGTCCCAATCAGGACGGCACCCCCGGCGAACCGATCATCTGCGACGGTACGATCGAAGGCAACGCCATCCAGTGGAAGATGGTCCGTCAGACCCCCCAGGGCGAGATGATCATGGAGTATAAGGGGACCGTCGACGGCGCGACCATGAAGGGCACTGTCAACAGGATGGGCAACGAAGTCGAGTGGACCGCCAAGAAGAAGTAACCTCGGACCTGTCCGCCTGACCTGCCTGAAACAGGTCTTGTCCCGAAGGGGGACATGTGCCCCGGATACGTGTCCCCCTTTTTTTCACCATAAGATCGCTCTTCCTTCAGACCGGGCTCCCGCAGCGTATCCTGACAGGATCTAGACGCCTCTCCGATCCCCCCGAACGTCTTCTCGTCTCCGGCCCTGGTCGTCACGGCCGCGCAAATGTTAAGATACGCCCATCCCACCCTCGAGGAGGCGCAATGGAACGCAAGCCGCGGGCGCTCGTGGCCGCCCTTATCGTCATCGCCGTCTTGATCCCCGTGACTTCGTCCGCCCAGGTCACGCGGGCCGACTACGACCGGGCGACCGGCCTGAGGGCCATGCTCCAGCCGCTGGCCTTGGATATCGTCGATCGGGGCGGCTGGATCGGCAAGTCCGCGCGCTACTGGTACCGCAAGTCCGTCGCCGGGGGCGGTGAATACTGGATCGTCGACGCGGGGAAGAAGGAGAAGGCGGTCGCCTTCGATCATGCCCGGCTCGCCGCGGCGCTGGCGGCGGCCTCGGGCGAGAAGGTCGAGGCGTTCGCCCTGCCCTTCTTCGGCCTGACCTTCGACGAGAAGGGCGGGGCGGTCGAGTTCTCGGCGTTCGGCGCCCGCTTCACGTGCGACCTCGCCACGTATGCCTGTAAGAAGCTCGAGGGGCCCGGGCCGCGCGGCTCGGCGGGCGGCCGCGACATGACCATGTGGGAGCGGGGCCCGGCTCCCGAGGCGGCGTCGAAGGGGACGAAAACCTCGCCCGACGGCAAGTGGGAGGCGTTCATCCGGAACTACAACCTCGGCCTCCGGGAAAAGGCCACCAAAGCCGAATTCATCCTCAGCCGCGACGGCTCGGAGGGGGACTACTACACCTTCGAATCCGTCGCCTGGGCCCCCGATTCGAAGAAGCTCGTCGCCATGCTTCTGCGCCGGGGCTATCATCGGGTCATCCAGTACGTCGAGTCCTCGCCGGCCGACCAGCTCCAGCCGAAGTACCACACCATGGAGTACGCCAAACCGGGCGA
>JAPKZE010000360.1 GCA_026393955.1 Candidatus Aminicenantota bacterium | reverse complement strand
CCGGACCGGCCGATGCGCAGCTGCCGCCGAAGCGGCAGACGGCTCCGAAGGTCCCGTCCTTGAGCTTGAGCTCCTCCGCGACACTCCGGCCGAACGTCGTTTCGAGGGGCCGGACCTCGTCGACGTGAAAGACGCGGCTGCGGGCCGAGGCGACGATGATCTGCTTCGTCAGAAAGTCCCAGGCGGGCTTGAGCTCGTAAACGACGTCGAAGGTGTAGGGGTCCCGGGTGTAGCGGTAGGCGACCTTGACCGGGGTCATCTCGATCTCGGCCGGGCCCAGCCCGCCGATAGGGACGGCCTCGCCGTCGATGCTCACCGAGGAGGGATCGGCGGAGAACGAAAGCGACCGGCCCGTCTTGGGCAGGCCGATGGAGACGAGGCCCCGGTCGTCGAACTCGGCCCTGATGCGTCCGTTGTCGAGGACCATCTCCTCGGCGGCGGCGGGGAGCGCGAGGCCCGCGGCGGCGAAAGCGAGGATGAGGAGGACGGGGACGAGGCCCGGGGGCAGGGCGCGCTTCGCGGTCATGGCTGTCTCCTTGCGGGGCATGGTCCGATTATAACCGAAGCGCGGATTGACAGCGAATTCCCCCGATGCTAATAATGGAGCGCTTCGCCCGCCAGAGGAGGTCCCATGAGCGCTCACTGTCGAACATCCGCCTTCGTCGCCCTCGCCGTCTGCGCCGCCCTGGTCGGCGCCCCGGCCGCCGGGGCCCAGGACAAGGCCGCGGCCCCGCCGGACAGGGCCGGACTGGCCGACACCACGTTCGCCGCGGCCACGGTCAAGCCCGCCGTCCCGGTCCGGGCCTTCCCCTTCGACCTCAAGAAGGTCCGCCTGCTCGACGGCCCGTTCAAGACGGCCATGGACCGCGATCTCGCGTACATGAAGAGCCTCGAAGCCGACCGGCTCCTCCACATGTTCCGGGTCACGGCCGGCCTGCCCTCGGACGCGGAGGCCTACGGCGGCTGGGAGAAGTCGGATGTCGAGGTGCGCGGCCACTCCACCGGCCATTTCCTTTCGGCGGCGGCCCTGATGTACGCCTCGACGGGCGACGCCGAGATCAAGGCCAAGGCCGACGCCGTCGTGGCCGGGCTGGCCGAATGTCAGAAGGCCCTTGGGACCTCGGGCTACCTCGGCGCCTTCCCGGAGACCTTCTTCGACCGCGTCGAATCCGTCCGGACCGTCTGGGCGCCCTATTACACCATCCACAAGATCATGGCCGGCCTGGTCGACATGGCCGAGCACTGCGGCAGCGGCCAGGCCCTCGAGGTCGCCGCAGGCATGGCCCGCTGGGTCAAGTCGCGGACCGACAAGTCCGACGCGGCTCACATGGAGCGCGTCCTCAACTTCACCGAGCAGGGCGGCATGAACGAGGTCCTGGCCAACCTCTACGCGATCACCGGCAAGGCGGAGTACCTGGCCACGGCCCGGCGCTTCGACGAGAGGAAATATACAGAACCCTTGATCCACGGCGTCGACAAGATGAAGGGTGAGCACGTCAATTCTTTCATCCCCAACATCATCGGCTCGGCCCGCGAGTACGAGATGACCGGCGACCCGGTCCTGCGCCGGCTCGTGACCTTCTTCTGGAACGAAGTGACCGGCGCCCGGAGCTTCGTCACCGGGGGAACAAGCGACAACGAGGCCTGGGAATCCGATCCCTACCAGATCTACGAGGAGCTCGGCGCGAACAGCCACGAGTCCTGCTGCACCTACAACATGCTCAAGCTCACCCGGCACCTCTTCAGCTGGGAGGCCGCGGCCAGATATTTCGATTATTATGAGCGGGCCCTCTGGAACGGCATCCTCTCGACCCAGAACCCGAGCGACGGCATGATGATGTACTACGTCCCGATGAAGCCGGGCATGTACCGGACCTTCATGAAGCCCCTCGATTCCTTCTGGTGCTGCACGGGCACGGGCATGGAGAACCACGCCAAATACGGCGACAGCATCTATTTCCACGACGACACGGGCGTCTTCGTCAATCTCTTCATCGCCTCTGAGCTCGACTGGACGGAGAAGGGCGTCCGGATCCGGCAGGATACCCGTTTCCCCGACGACCCGATGACGACCATCACGATCGGCGCGGGCAAGCCGGTCCGCCTGGCCCTTCGTATCCGGGTGCCGGTCTGGGCGGCCGGGCCGTGCGTCGTCCGGCTCAACGGCAAGGCCATCGAGGTGACGTCCAGCCCGTCCAGCTACCTGACCATCGACCGGGAGTGGAAGGGCGGCGAACGGCTCGAAGTCGACCTGCCGATGGCGCTCCGGCTGGAGAGCCTGCCCGACCGGCCCGACGTCGCGGCCTTCGTGTACGGCCCGATCGTCCTGGCCGGGGCGCTCGGCGGCGGCGACAAGCTGACCGAAGACATGGTCTACGGCAAGTACGGGCCCGAAGGAGAGCCGGTCCGGGTCCCCTACTTCGACGTCAAGCCCACCGATCCTCTCGATACCTGGATCAAGTCCGTGGCCGGGATGCCCCTGACCTTCCGGACGTCCTACGCCGGCAAGCCCGAGGATGTGACGCTCGTCCCCTTCTACAAGCTCTTCGGGGAGCGCTACACGATCTACTGGCAGATCGGGGAGCCGCCCCAGCGCCGGGAGAGGTAACGCGGCTCCCGGGTCCCGGCGCTCACTCAGCGCCGCCCCGGGACGAGACGGGTCCAGCGGGGCCCCGGGCGGGAGGGCGGTTTGCGCCCGTAGAAGACGTCGTCGAGACGGACGGCGGCGCGGCGGAACAGGCCCGACCGTCGGACACACCACCTGACGGCGTTATGCAGGAAATTGTCGTCGTGGGAATACGGGCAGACGGCCATGCACCTGGCGCAATCGGTGCCGACGACGTTCCAATAGCGGAAGCAGGCGTCGCCGTCGACGCGCCAGCGCAGGGCGCCGTCGACCTCGGCCCGGTCCCCGTCGGGGATGGCCCGGGCGGGGCAATTGACGGCGCACTTACGGCAACGGGAGCAGAAATCGACGACCGGCCCGTCGCTCGCCGGGCGCCCCGTGACGAGCGCGAGCGGGGTCGTGACCACCCCCAGCCTGACCCGCGGCCCGAGGCGCGGCGTCATCAGCAGGCCCATCCGGCCGATCTCCCCGAGCCCGGCGTCGCGCGCGACGAGCGGAGCGATGACCCGGTAACAGCCGTCGATGTGGGCCCGGGCCGGATGCCCCATCGCCCGGATGGCCGCGGCCAGCTGGACGGCGACCCGGGCCGCCTCGACGTACTGCCGGCCGGATTCGAGGACGGTCGGGGCATTCGGGGCCGCGCGGACCAGGACCGGGTCCATCTCGACGGTGAAGGCGATGGCCGAGCCCGGCTCGAACGGGATGGGCTCGCCGTAGTCCCGGAAGTCGCGCCCGATGTGGGAATAGACATGATAGGGACGGAGCTCCGCGACGCCGACCGTCCGGGCCCCGTAGTGAACGGCCAGGGACTTCAGGTATTCCGTCATCGCCGGGGGGTCGGCGGACAGGCGCGTCGCCGAAAGGGGCCCGTTGACGGCCGCGCGCAGGGACTCGGTCAGGAAGAAGCTCCCCTCCGCGGCGGCGAAAAGCGCCGGCTCTCCGAGCGCGGCGGCGGTCGAGAGCAGTCCGGGCAGGGCCCTGATCTCGTCGTCGATTCGGCGATTCTCCGGCCGCATCGCGTAATAGGCGGCGTGCTCCGGGGTGCCGGGCCTGAGGCGGACCCGCGAGAACTGGATATCGCGCTCGTCGAACCGTTTCATCAATCGACCTTCATGTCGAGCTTCCTGGCCGGCCTCGCCGCGGCGGCCGTGCGGGGCAGCCAGACGAGCATCTGGCCGGGGCCGCGGTTGGCCCAGGCATAGTAAGGCACGGCCAGGAACGGTCGAGTGGTCTCGACGGCCTTTCCGGCGGCGTCCTTAGAGACGATGACGGCGGCCCCGGTGACGACGGCGACGCCGCGTCCGGGCGGAACTCGACGCCGAGAGGTGCACCATCCGGGAGGATGAGGTCGAAGACCCGGTCGGCGTTGTCGACGCCCTCGACCGCGTAGACGAGGGGACCGCGCTGGATGGCGGCCCGGCCGCGGTCCTCGGCGACGCCGTCGTTGGCAACGATCCAGCGCACGGGCATCGGCAGGGTGAGCTCGACGGTGTCGCCCGCCCGCCAATCCCGGCGGAGCCGGGCGTAGCCGTCCCTCATCTCGAGCGCAACGGGCTCACCGTTGATCTTCAGCCCGGGTTCCTCTTCGGAGGCGTCGAGGAACGTGTAGAGCCCCGTGGGCATGGCCTCGCCCCGGGCCCAGCCGGGGATGCGGACGGCCAGCTCGAGCGGGCCGGCGCCGTCCGGCGCGACCGTCAGCTTGACTGCGCCGTCCCAGGGGTAGCGCGTCTTCTGGGTCAGGACGACGGTGCGGCCGGCCAGCGTGATCTTCCCCGTCCCGGCGATGAACAGGTTGACGAAGACGACGTCGTCCTTGGTCGCGTAGACGTAGCCCGGCAGCGAGGGCAGGAAGCGGGTCATGTTCGGCGGGCAGCAGGCCACCTCGAACCAGGGGCTGCGGCCGTAGCCGCCCGCCGACTCGAGCGGATTCTGGTAGAAGAAGCGGTCGCCGCTGAGGGCCGCGCCGGAAAGCAGGCCGTTGTAGAGGACGCGCTCGAAGACGTCCATGTACTTCGACTCGCCGTGGAGCAGGAAGAGGCGGTAGTTCCAGAGGGCGTTGCCGATGGCCGCGCACGTTTCGGTGTAGGCCTCGGCGTTGGGCAGCTCGTAGGCCTCGCCGAAGGCTTCGGATCCGCTCCGGGCGCCGACGCCTCCGGTCAGGTACTGCTTCTTCCCGGCGACGTCGAGCCAGAGCCGGTCGATGGCCGCGACGTATTCGGGGTAGCCGCCGAGCGCGGCGACATCGGCCATGCCCGAGTACATGTACATGGCCCGGACGGCGTGGCCGACGGCCTCGTCCTGCTCGAGGACGGGCTTGTGGTTCTGCATGTACTCGTCGGAATCGTAGACGGCGAAGGGATCTTCCGGGGCGTGCCGTTCCCCGCCGAAGTAATGGCCGCGCTCGTCGAGGAAGAACTTGGCCAGGTCGAGATAGTCGCGCCGGCCGGTCGCGCGGTAGAGCTTGGCCAGGCCGATCTCGATCTCCTGGTGGCCGGGAAAGCCGCGGCGCCGGCCCGGGCCCGCCCCGAAGGTGCGGAGCAGGAGCGCGGCGTTCTTCTCGGCGATCGCCAGGAAGGTCCGCTTGCCGGTGGCCTGGAAATGGGCCACGGCCGCCTCGTACATGTGGCCGACGTTGTAGAGCTCGTGGCTGACGCGGAGGTTCGTCCAGCGCTCGGGACCCGAGCCGGGGGCCGGGTGGGCGGGGTCGTTGGTCCGGGTCGTGAAGAGATAGCCGTCCGGCTCCTGGGCCTGGGCGATGAGGGCGATGAGGTCGTCGAGGGTCTTGTCCAGGGCGGCGTCCGGATGGAGGCGGAGGGTGTAGGCGGCGGCTTCCATGGCCTTGTAGACGTCGGAGTCGTTGAAGCGGCGGCCTTGGTGCGGGCCGCTCATGAGACGGGCGGCCTTGCGGAAGTTGTCGATGCGGCCGGTCTCCTCGTTCATCCGCAGGGCGTAGGGCACGGAGACCGTCCGGTTGGTCTCGAGGCGGGGGGACCAGAACGCGTCCGTCAGCGTGACGTCCGTGAACGGGACGGGCCGGATGGGATAGTCGGATGCGGCCTGGGCCGGAGCGGCGCTCTTGTCCCGGCAACCGGGAAGAGCGAGGGCGACCATCAGGGCGAAAGCGGCCGGGGGGAGAAGGGCGGCACGGGATCTCATGGGTCCTCCGGACGTTCACTATACCACAGCGGCGGGGAATGGATTATAATCGCGGGCATGAGCGGACCCTGGCTCATCCTCATCGGCGCGGCGGCGGGCGTCTTCGCCGGACTGTTCGGCATCGGCGGCGGCATCATCATCGTCCCGTCGCTCATCCTGCTGGCCGGCTTCCCCCTGGTCAAGGCGACGGGCACGTCGCTCGCGGCCATCCTGCTGCCGGTCGGCATCCTCGGGGTCGTGGCCTATTACCGGGCCAAGATCATCGACCTCCGGGCCTCGGCGTTCCTCGCGGCGGGGCTGCTCACGTCGGTCGTGGTCGGGGCCTGGCTGGCCAACACGCTCCCGG
>JAPKZE010000319.1 GCA_026393955.1 Candidatus Aminicenantota bacterium | reverse complement strand
CCGGCTCCTCGAGGCGGCCTTCCAGGTCCCCCAGGGGGACGGTCTTCTCGGTCTGGATCCGTTTCTGGCGGAGGTGGCTGTAGGCCGTGTTGACGGCGATCCGGAAGACCCAGCCGGGGAAGGTGGCCGCCTCGCGCACGCTGGCCATATGACTGAAGACCTTGAGGAAGACATCCTGGAGAAGGTCCTCGGCGACGGCCCGGTTCTGGGCGTACCGGTAAACGAGGCCGAAGACCGGCCCCTTGAACATCTCGTAGAGGGCCTCCATGGCCGCCATCTCGCCGGCCCGCCCCCGGGCCACGAGGTCCTCCAGGCGGGCCTTGTCGGCCGTTCCCCAGGCCCCGCCTTCTCCCCGCATCCGCTCCATGTCTAGGGCCGCCTCCAGGAAGGAATCGTAATCGGCACGGAGGTTATTATCGCCGAATTGGCCCTGGACCGCCAGGAAGAGGCTGGGAGCGAGAATCGCGTTCACACCGGTATAGATGAAAATCGGGGCAAAAAGGTTGCCTCAGGCGGGGCCCCACTTCATCAGCACCGGCGGGATGAGGGTCAGAGCGGCGAAGAGCACCCACAGGATAAGGAGCGGGACCATCCACTTGGCCCACTTCTCCCACCTCAGGCCGGCCAGCCCCAGGACGCCCATGGTCACCCCCGAGGTCGGCAGGACCGGGTTGATGTACTCGGCCAGCTGGTAGGCGAAAACGGACGTCTGACGGGTGATGCCGACGAGGTCGCCGAGGGGGGCCATGATGGGGATGGTCAGAGCCGCCTGGGCCGTGCCCGAATGGACGAAGAAGTTGATGACGCACTGGGAGACGAACATGATCTGGGCCGAGATGAGCGGGTGGAACTGGGAGATGGCCCCGGCCAGCCCGGCCAGGATGGTGTCCATGATCCGGCCGTCCTGGGCCACGATGAGGATGGCCCGGGCCGTGCCGATGATCAGGGCCGCGTTGACCATGTCCTTGGCCCCCTCGACGAAGGCCTTGCCGATCTCGTCACCGCTGAGGCGCCCGACGATCCCGGAGAAGACCCCGATGGCCAGGAAGACCCCGGCGATCGGGCCGATCTCCCACCGGAACTTCAGGATGCCGAAGATCATGACGGCGAAGCCGGCCGCAAACACGAACAGGACCCGCTTGTGGGCGCCGCTGACGACGACCTTCTCGATCACGGGCTTGTCGACGTTGAGCTTCCGCCTCTTCTCCAGGTCGTCCTCGTAGGTCAGGCTGACGGTCGGGTCCTTGCGGACTCGGGCGGCATAGCGCATGACCACGGCGATGGCGATGGCCGTCCCTCCCGCCCAGACGATGAGCCGGTAGCCGAGACCCGAATAAAGAGGCAGCCCGGCGATGCCCTGGGCGATGCCGACCGTGAAGGGATTGAAGAAAGCCCCCGCGAATCCGGCCGCAGCGCCGACAAAGGGCAGGGCCACGCCGACGATGGTGTCGTAGCCGAGCGACAGGGCCAGCGGGACGAAGATGAGGATGAAGGGCATGGTCTCCTCGCACATGCCCCAGATGGCGCCTCCCAGGGAGAAGATGATCATGGTCACCGGAATGAACAGCAGGCGCAGGGTCTTCTTCCTGCCGAAGTCCAGCGACAGGTTGTGGATGACGGCGGTGATGGCCCCCGTCTTCTGGATGACGTTGAAAGCGCCGCCGCAGATGAAGACGATGGCGATGATCATCGCCGCCGCGACGAAGCCCTTGGCCGGGGAGACGAACAGGCCGTCGAGCCCTTGGGGCCGGCCCTCGACCCGGGCATAGGATCCGGCCACCGGGACCGTCCGGCCGTCCTTTTCCACCCGCTTGTATTCACCCCCCGGGATGATCCAGGTGGCGATCACGGTCAGGACGACCATGATATAGATGAGGAGGAGCGTGTGGGGCAGGCGGATGGACTTGGCTTTCACTTGGCCGGCTCCTCGACCCGCCCGGCGGCGAGGTCGTAAAGGTCGCCCTCGCCGAGGACCTCGTACTTGCCGTCGGGCCGGACGAGGACGGCCGTCGACTCCTCGATGCCGACCCCGACGAGCGTGGGGTTCTGGAGCACGACGGCGATGAGCCGGTTGTGGCGGCGCCTCGTGACGAAGTGCTGGTCGATGACGGCGTTCCGGACGAAGCCGAAGCCCTCGGTGTGCTCGACGTCGTCGGCCAGGATGACGTCCCAGGTGCCTTCGGCGCCGGCCGTCTTCTTCTCGTTGCCGGTGATCATGAACTCGCTCTGGACGGCCGCGCCGGCGCTGGTGCCGCCGACGACCGCGCCCGCCCGGTAGAGCTCGAGCATCCGCTTGTGGATCGGCGTGCCGAGGAGGGCCGCGGTCAGGAGGGCCTGATCGCCGCCGGAGAACCAGATGCCGCCGGCGCCGTCCAGGATCCTGTCGCTTCCCGGCTGCATGGCCTGGTCGTGTTTCAAATTGTAATAGACGGCGTTCTTCGCGCCGTTGCCCTTGAACTCGGCCAGGAGCTCCGGGCCGACTTCGTCGGGGACGCTGCTGGCCATGGTGAAAATGACGATCCGGCCCGTGTCGTGGGCTTCGGCCAGCTGGATGTAGCGCTTCATCAGCGGCGCGTCGCGCTCGCCGCCGCCGATGATGAAGAGATAGCCCTTGGGGCCGGGCGCGGACGGGGCCTTCGGCGCGCAGGCCGCCGCCAGGACGATGGCGATCAGAGCCGGGAGCAGGCTGAGGGAACGGAACGTCGGGCGCTTCGACATGATCTCCTCCATTCAGGGCTTCAGAACGCGATCGCCAGGGCCAGCGGCTTGCCTGGCTCGACGCGGACGGGCTTGGTCAAGATGACCCGGATGGTATCGCCCTCTTTGCGGACCGAGGCCGCGGCCGGTGAACCCGCATGGAAGGTCTTGACCGAACGGATCGTCTTCCCGGCGGCCGCCGGCGG
>JAPKZE010000399.1 GCA_026393955.1 Candidatus Aminicenantota bacterium | reverse complement strand
GAAACGAGGTGGCGGGGATCGCGAGCGCAGGCCCGGAGGTAGGCCCCCCATGCGCGCCGCAGGCGGGGATCGGCGAAGGCGAGGAGGAAGAGCTTCCGGCCGACGACGGGGCTCCGCAGGAACGAGAGATAGCGCCCCTTGAGAAGATGGTAGCCGGACTGGACGATCTCCACCGTCTTGGGCCCGAGCGTGCCGTAGATGCCGCGGCGGCTGCCGTCGTAGATCCCGATCAGGTACTTGTATGTTTCGACCGCGGAGGAGCCGTTGAGGTAGGCCGCCGGCACGAGGTCGGGGTGGACGACCTCGATCTGCCCGAACATTTCCTCGGCGGTGATGGAGGTCTCCCGCGGGTCGTGGGGGACGTCGCCCATCGTCTCGAGCCGGATCCTGCGGCCGGCCGCAAAATAGGCGACGTCCGGCGTGTTGGGCAGGGTCCGGAAGGCGATGAAGGAGATGTGCTGGACCCGGTCGATGTTCCGCTTGCACCAGGCCGTGATCTCCGGCAGGAACGGCAGCGTCGTCCGGAACACGGTCACGTGATAGCCGCACTGGATGCCCCCGACGCGGTGGAGCAGGTCGGCGTAGTGCTGCCGCAGCTCGTTCAGCTCGACCTCGCTCTTCCCTTCCCAGCCCGGCCGGTTCTGGACGCTGTCGATGTGGAGGTGGATCTTGGCCAGACCCGCTTTCTTCAGCTCCCGGGCCAGCTCCGGGGTCAGCTTCTCCCCGTTGGACAGGATGGTCGGCTTGATCTTCAATCCAGCCATGAAGGAGACGACGTCGAGGATGTGGGGGTAGATGAGGGGTTCGCCGCCGGCGATGGCCATGCCGTCGCAGTTCGTCATCCGCCGGCAGTCGCGGATGTCCTGGAGGACGGCCTCCAGGGGTCGATGGCCCTCGAGCTTGTGCCGGTAGCAGCCCCGGCAGGACAGGGTGCATTCGTCCGTGACTTCGACCCAGCCGCCGGCGTTGTCGGGCTTCGACCAGGGAAACCTGTAGAGACTCCTGCGGTCGAGCATGCCGGACCCCTCGCTCTTGCTGTTAAGTTACGCCTAAGGCTAAAACCATGTCAATGCGGCCCCGAAATCCGTTGATGCCGGAGGCGGCGCAGCCCTATAATGAGACCGCTCGAGCACAGGAGGGACCCATGGATATCAAAGTCATACCGATCGACAAGCCCGAGGATATGAACTTCATCCTCGGCCAGGCCCACTTCATCAAGACGGTCTAGGACCTCCACGAGGCCATCGTCACGACCGCCCCGCACATGAAGTTCGGCATCGCCTTCTGCGAATCGTCGGGCCTGGCCCTGGTCCGCCACACCGGCAACGACGAGGCGCTCGTCGAGATCGCCAAGACAAACGCCCTGGCCGTGGGCGCCGGGCATTCCTTCTTCATCTTCCTGACGGGCGGGTTCCCGATCAACATCCTGAACGCGGTCAAGGCCGTGCCCGAGGTCTGCGGCATCTACTGCGCGACGGCCAACCCGGCCGAGGTCGTCGTGGCCGAGTCGGACCAGGGCCGGGGCATCCTCGGCGTCATCGACGGCGTCCGGACCAAGGCCGTCGAAGGCCCGGACGGGATCGAATGGCGCAAGGGCTTCCTGCGCCAGATCGGCTACAAGCTCTGAACCGCCGCGCGTGAAAAAGACAACGGCACCGGCCCTGACGGTCCTCCTCCTTCTGGCCGGCCTCCTCTTCGTCCGTCCGCTCGCCGGACAGTTCCGTGACGATTTCAATGTCCTGCGGAAGGACCCGTCCGGGGCCGCCGGCTGGGGTTTCCTGACCGGGGAGGGTCAGGCCGTCATGGACTTCGTCCAGGGGCCCGGCTTCGCCACGGTCACCGTCGACGCCACCAAGGACAGGCGGAACGTCTGGTGGGCCATCATCGTCAGGCAGGTCTCCGGGGCGATCGACCTGGCCCGCCTGGCCAGGCCCGGGTTCGAGCTGCGGGTCGAGGCCCGCGTCCGGACCGACACGGCCCCGCGGCGCGTCAATCTCAGCTTCAACACCCAAAAGACGACCGATTTCCACAGCCATCTCATGGAATACGACCTGGCCGAGGCCGGGACCTGGTACACCGTCAGCCTGACCACGCGCGGCTTCGAGGCGGGACCCGGCGACAACGTCAACGCCCAGATGGCCCTGATGGACTGGGGCCTCGGCCGCTACCGGGTCGACGTGGACTATATCAAGGTGGACGTCGTCGAGGCGTCCCAGGCCGGACCGGACCTGGGACCGCCCGTCCCCTATCATCCGCCGGTCGCCGACCCGGCTTCGTTCGCCCATGCGCTTCCGGTCGCCGCCGACCTGACCGTCGATCTGGCCGAGCCCGGCGTCAACCTCGACGATTGGACGGTCACGGACGGCGGCGCGGCGGAACAGGCCCGTGTCATTTCGGCCGGCGGCACCCGCGTCGCATTGCTCCGTTGGGACTTCGGAGGTTTCGCCGGACGGACGGTCGCGGGCCCGGGCCTCCTCGAGCTGACGACGCGGGCCCTCGAGGTTTCGAAGAGGGACCATCCCGACTTCGGCCTGCTGCGGGTGGTCGAGACGATCGGCGGCTAGCCAGGCTGGGACGAGCGGTCGGCCGCGTGGACCGGATTATCT
>JAPKZE010000318.1 GCA_026393955.1 Candidatus Aminicenantota bacterium | reverse complement strand
CCGACCTCGGGCCTCGATCCCAAGGCGGCGTCCGAATTCCTCGAGATCATGAGCGAGCTGCGGACCGAGGGCAAGGCCGTCCTGATGTCGACCCACGACATCTTCCGGGCCAAGGAGATCGGCGACCGCGTCGGCATCATGCGGGAGGGCCGCCTGGTCATGGAACGGAGCCGCGAGGAGCTCCGGCACGAGGACCTGAACCGCATCTACATCGATTATATGGAATCCGGAGAAAGCACGGGAGCCTGACGCGTTGATCAGGACGATCGCCCGCAAGGAGATCCTGTCCAACCTCCTCAGCTACAAGTTCTTCATCGTCCTTCTCCTCATGGTCCTGCTCGTGGCTACGAGCCTGTTCATCATGCACCGCGATTTCTCCGGCCGGGTGGCCGACTATCAGGTCATCCGGCCCGAGCCCGGCGCGCCCATCGCGGTCGTGCCCCCGAACCCCCTGTCCATTTTCGCCAAGGGCCTCGAGAACGCCATGACCCGGTCGTTCGAGATCGGGGTCACCGGCGTCGAGGTCCGGGCCGGCCAATCGTCCGGCAACGTCATCTACGCGTTCTTCCCGGCCCCGGATTTCCTCTACGTCGTCCGGGTCGTCCTGTCGCTCGTCGCCCTGCTCTTCGGCTTCGACCAGATCAGCCGCGAGCGCGAGCAGGGCACGCTGAAGCTCCTGCTCGGCGGGCCGATCTCCCGGGCCCAGGTCCTGGCCGGGAAGTGGATCGGCAATTTCCTCAGCCTGGCCGTCCCCTTCCTCCTGGTGACGCTCCTCGGCGCGACCCTCCTTCTCTTCGACCCGAACGTGCGCCTCACGCCCGACCGGATCGGGCGCCTCGGCCTCATCCTGTTCCTGTCCCTCCTCTACCTGGCCTTCTTCCTGAGCCTGGGGATGCTCGTCTCGGCCCTGACACGGCGGGCGGCCACGTCCGTCATCGTGCTCCTTTTCGTCTGGGCCCTGCTCGTCTTCGTCCTGCCCAACCTGGGCACGCTCGCGGCCCGACGGTTCGTCCGCGTCCCCTCGGTCCGGGCCCTGAGCGAGAAGCGGGAGCAGACGTGGACGCGCGAGGTCCTGCTCGGGATCGGCAAGGGCGGGAACTGGGCCGAGCACATGCGGGCGATCAGCCGGGAGAACGACCGCATGGAAGAGGACTACCGGCTCAAGTTCGACCGCCTGGTCCGGCTGTCGCGGACGATCAACCGGCTCTCGCCGGCGGCCAGCCTCCTCGACGCCGCGACCGAGATCGCCGGCACGGGCATCGGCGAAGAGAGCCGGCTCAAGGCCGACATCGTCCGCTACAAGAACGCCATCATCGATCCGCTCATCGCCGACCAAGCCGCCGGCAAGAGAGACGCCCAATACCAGGCGTTCGTCGACCGGCCGCGGCCGCTGGCCGAGATCTTCGCCGCCGGGGCCCTGGTCGACCTGGCCTGGCTGGCCGTCCTCAATATCCTCGTCTTCGGCCTGGCCTACGCCGGGTTCGTCCGATACGACGTGAGGTGACGCCATGTGGAGGACGCTCGTCGCCAAGGAGCTGCGCGCCCATCTCCTGTCGTTCCGCTTCCTGGCCAGCTTCGTCATCCTCTTCGTCGTCGTGGCCTTGACGGCCGCCGTCCTGACCGGGGATTACGTGCGCAAGGTTGACGAATTCTCCGCCCGGCAGGCCGAGATCGACCGCTACCTCCGGAGCTACGCCCACTTCAACCGCATCCAGAACGTCCTGCAGCCGGCCCAGCCGCCCATCCCCTTCCAGTCGCTCGTCCGGGGCCTCACGGCGGACGTCAACATGGAGGCCTTCGACGACGACCCGCTGCCGGTCATGTTCCCGCTCATCGACCTGACCTTCATCGTCACCATCCTCATGAGCCTCGTCGCCCTCATCCTGACCTACGACGCCGTGAGCGGCGAGAAGGAGGACGGGACCCTCAAGCTGATGCTGGCCAACGGCCTGCCGCGCTCGAAAGTCATTCTGGCCAAGGTCGCCGGGGCCGGCCTGACCCTGGTCGGCCCGCTCGTCGTCTCGCTCGCGGCCGGGATGCTCGTCGTCCTGCTCCACCCGCGGGTCGACTGGACCGGCGCGGACTGGGGCGCCCTCGGGCTCATCCTCGTCGGGGCGATCATCTATACCGGGGTCTTCTCGCTCATCGGGATCCTCATCTCGTCGGTCCACCGCTCCAGCGCCTCGTCGATCATGACCTCGCTCTTCGTCTGGACGCTCCTCGTCCTGGTCGTGCCCAACCTCAGCCCTTACGTCGCTTCGTTCCTCTCGCCCGCGCCGTCGCGGATCAAGGTGGCCCGGGAGACGGCCCGTCTGACCGACGTCGACCGGGACGATCTCGGGCGCAAGCTCGTGACCGAGTACCGGGGCCAGGTCCTCAAGGAGTACCCCGTGCTCGCCGAGCGGCTGTCCGAGGTCGAGGTCAAGAGGCGGATCGC
>JAPKZE010000064.1 GCA_026393955.1 Candidatus Aminicenantota bacterium | reverse complement strand
CAGGCCCCGCTCATCGACGTCAAGAGCCAGGCCCGCGGCCAGGTCCTCACGGCCCAGACCTTCACGGCCCTGCCCAAGGGCCGGAGCTTCGATTCGCTGGTGACCATCATCCCCGGCGTCCAGAGCGAGAACGACCTTCTCGGCGGCATCTCGGTCGACGGCGCGTCGGGGGCCGAGAACGTCTTCTACGTCGACGGCACGGACACCTCCGACGTGGTCAACGGCACCCGCAAACAGGACGTCGTCTTCGATTTCGCCGAAGAGGTCCAGGTCAAGGCCTCCGGCTACAACGCCGAGTACGGCGGGTCGGTCGGCGGTGTCGTCAATGTCATCACCCGCTCCGGCGGCAACACCTTCCACGGCGAGGTCGTCGGGTACTACTCGGGCACGGCCCTCGAGGGCCAGCGCCGCGACCGGCTGTACTTCGATACGGCCGACGATACCAAGGCCCGCTATTACCCTTACGACGTCTATGTCGGCAAGGACAAGGAGAATTCCTTCGAGGGCGGCTTCATGCTCGGCGGCTACATCAAGAAGGACAAACTCTGGTTCTTCACCGCCTTCACGCCCCGCTACTTCAACCGGAACCGGGCCATGGACATGACCTACTGGGGCGGATCGAGCGTCAACGCCTACGACCGCGTCGAACAGAGCTGGAACGGCTCCATTAAGCTCTCGGCCCAGCCGACCGGGAAGCTGAGGACCGGGGCCAGCGTGGTCATGAACCTGTTCAAGTATCACGGCGGGAGCGATCCCATGACCTTCCCGGGCGACCAGACCTACGCCGCGACGGCCAACCAGTCGACCGACTATAACCCCCTCGGCTACTCGTATCCCAACTTCTCGGCCAGCGGATATGCCGACCTGACCTTGAGCAACAGCAGTCTGCTCAGCGTGCGCGGCGGCTATTTCTTCTCCAACCAGAACGACCCGGTCTCGCCGGTCTCGCCGACGCCCTACTACGCCTTCCGCCTCGAGCAGCCCTGTGCCTATGCGCCCGTCACGAACGATATGTTCCCCGAGATCCCGGCCGAGCTCCGGCACCCCGCAGGCTGGCAGAGCTTCCCCAGGGCCCAGGTCAGTAGCCTGGACAAGCGGCTGGCCAGCCGGCTGAGCTTCAACACCGACTTTACCCACTACCTCAACGCCGGGGGCGAGCACGCCATCAAGGCCGGTGTCCAGTTCATGCGCCGTCACGAGAACGTGAACGACGGCGCCCAGCAGCCCGTCGTCTATCTCGGCTGGGACCAGAACTGCGTCGCTTACGGCACCGACTACGGGCGCGGCGCCTACGGCTATTACGCCATCCGCGGCTTCGACGCCGCCGGTCCCTACGGCGAGAACTACAACGTCAATATGAACAGCTGGGCCTTCTACCTCCAGGACAGCTGGACGATCGGCGGCCGGCTGACCCTCAATGTCGGCCTCCGGACCGAATCGGAATACCTGCCCAGCTACTCGGCCGACCCGGCGTATGCCGACGCGACGCCGATCAAATTCTCCTTCGCCGACAAGCTCGCGCCGCGGCTGGGTTTCGCCTACGACGTCTTCGGCGACTCCAGCCTCAAGATCTTCGGCAGCTACGGCATCTTCCAGGACGTCATGAAGCTCAGCATGGGCGCCAACGCCCTGGGCGGCCTGAAGTGGAAGAGCGCCTACTACACCCTCGACGACTGGGACTACACCCAGATCGGCGTCAACGGGTACTTTCCCGGGACGCTCCTCAATGTCATCGACTTCCGCCCCCCCGTCTTCGAGTCCATCGACCCCGACATGAAGCCCTTCACCCAGCGCGAGATGTCCCTGGGCCTCGAGAAGAAGCTCACGGACGACGCCTATCTGTCCATGCGCCTGGTCAACAAGAAGGTCCTCTGGGCCATCGAGGACATCGGCGTCCCCATCGAGCAGTACTACACCGGCAACCCCGGCAGCGCGTGGATCAACCAGAAGATGGAGGAGCAGCGCGAAAGCGGGAACCTCGTGCCCGGGACGCCCGACTATCCCAAGGCCAAGCGCGATTATTATGCGATGAACCTGTCGCTCGAGAAGCGCTTCAGCCACAACTGGCAGGGCGGCCTCTCCTACACGCTCAGCCGGCTGGCCGGCAACTACAGCGGCCTGGCCTCGTCCGACGAGGACGGCCGCAACAGCCCCAACACGGAGCGCTCCTTCGACATGTGGCACCTCCTGTTCGACAAGGCCTTGAACCCGATCGACGGGCCGCTGGCGACCGACCGCACCCATTCCATCAAGGCCTACGGCAGCTACGCCATGCCCTTCGGACTGACCCTGGGCCTGGTCGCCAACGCCAACAGCGGCACGCCGGTCACCGAGGACTGGTACGTCGATTCGGAAGGCTACTTCCCCTACAACCGGGGCAACCTCGGCCGCACCCCGTTCGTCTTCTTCACCAACCTCTATGCCGAATACATGATGAGACTCGGGCACAAGTCGAGCCTCCGCTTCAGCCTGAACGTCGACAACCTGTTCAACGCCAGGACGGCCACGCGGATCTTCTCGTCGAGGTACCGCTATAACATTTCCCCCGGCGACGAGGTGCTCGTGACCGGCGACTGGGAACCACCGGCCGACGCGGTCGTCGACCCCCGTTTCGGCATGGCCTACAGCTTCATGGCTCCGATCTCCGGGCGCTTCGGAGTGCGCTTCTCCTTCTAGATCCTGTGTGAGGGGAACGACGCGGAGCCCGTCGGGCCCGCCCCATCCCGGAAGGGGCGGGCCCCCCTCCTTTTTTTCGGTTCTTCTCCCGATTGAGGGAAGTCCTTCCATCGGCTCAGCTCGGGATATCGCTCCTTGCCCCCGCCGGCGGGAAGCGGACTTTTGGGAGCGACCCGGCCGAATCGGGGCTGAGCACTCGAAGCCACGATTCGGCGAGATGTCTGAGAAGAGTGCTCGCCGCCTCACGAAGGACTTCCCAATTATGGGAGGAGAACCTAGAGTTTCTGAAAAGGGGACAGTCCCCTTTGGGAACAGTCCCTAATCGGGAGGATTCAGCGGCGGGAGCCGGAGGGCCCCGTCAAGGCGGTGAGACGGGCCCGGGCCTCCTCGATCTCCGGCCG
>JAPKZE010000025.1 GCA_026393955.1 Candidatus Aminicenantota bacterium | reverse complement strand
TCTCGTCGTCAAAGATATCAAGGTCCAGATCCAGAAGCTCGACGGCCTGTCCATGGCCGAGCTCCGGGACACCGCGGACTCGATGAAGCAGAAGCTCGGCAGCGGTATCGTCGTCCTCGGGGCGGTCACCGACGGCAAGGCTTTCATCGTCGCCTCGGTGACCAAGGACCTGACCCCCCGCATCCAGGCCGGGGCCCTGATCAAGGAGCTCGCGCCTGTCATCGGCGGCGGGGGAGGGGGGCGCCCGGATTTCGCCCAGTCGGGAGGTCCCGGCACCGGCGAGCTGGCCAAAGCCCTCGAGCTCGTCCCCGGCCTCGTCGAGCGCCTGGCCGTCTGACCCCCGGATTCACCTCCGGCTGGGATTGCCTTCGGAGCCGCTTTTTGTCAAGATAAGTCGGAAGGGCGATGAAGTTCATCAATCGGGTCGTCACGGTCCTGCTTCTGCTGGCCCTCGCGCCCTGCCTCGTCGCGGCCTCGGCCGCCGACCTGCGCAAGCTCTATCACCCGATCGTCAAGCAGGTCGCCGGGAAGTACCGGATCGATCCCGAGCTCGTCCACATCGTCATCCGGGCCGAATCCAACTACGACGCCTTCGCCATCTCCTCGGCCGGGGCGATGGGCCTCATGCAGCTGATGCCGGCCACGGCGGCCCAGTACGGCGTCCGGAACGTCTTCGACCCGGCCCAGAACATCGAGGGCGGCGTCCGCTATCTCCGGGACCTGGTCAAGCTTTACAACGGGCAGACCAGACTCGTTCTGGCCGCCTACAACGCCGGTCAGGAGGCCGTCCGGAAATACAAGGGCATCCCGCCCTATCCGGAGACGAAGTCTTACATCGCGGGCATCATGAAGACCTACAAGAAGCCCACCGTCACGGCCAAGAACCCGACCTACATGGTCAAGGACGCCGAGGGCAAAACGATCTTGGTGAACGACCCGGAAACGGTCAAGAAGAAATAGGTATCCGCCCGGACTAGCGGCCGACGGGCTGCAGGAATCCCTTGACCAGCAGGGTGCGGGGGACCAGTTCGAACGTCGCCGGCAACCGGCCGAGCTGATCGCCGTCGAGCTCGAGCAGGACGTCCTGGCCCCCTCCGGGCCACGCTTCGACCTGCCGGCCTTTGACGACGGTGACCTTCGGGTGGGTGACGTGGCTGCCGTTCATGAGCTTCCAGCCGTGGCGGCAGAATTCGAAGAAGCGGAATCCCCGGATGAGGACCGCGTCGAAGAGGCCGTCGTCCAGCTGGGCGCCCGGGGCGATCTTCATGCCCTTGCCGAAGATCTTGCCGTTGGAGACGGCGCCGATGAGATATTCGCCGTCGGGCAGGTCCCGGCCGTCGACGCGGATGCGGACGTGCTTGTTCTTGTAACGGATCATCGTCGAGACCAGACAGCGGACGTAGGAGGAGGCCTTCCGCTGGAGGCGCCGCTCGGTGACCTCACGGACGACCTCGCCGCCGAGGCCGAAATCCGCGACGTTGAGGAAGATGCGCTCATCCTGGCCGCCGGCGTTCGTGGTGTATCGGACCCGGCCCACATCCATGCGCACGGCCGGGGCATCGGTGAGGACCTTGAGGGCGCCGTGAAGGCCGGAGGGGATATTCAGGCTCCGGATAAGGTCGCAGCCTGTGCCTGACGGGACCAGGCCCAGCGTGGCCTCGGGATTGATGATGCGGCGGTCCTCGTAGAAGCCGTTGGCGATCTCGTTCATCGTCCCGTCTCCGCCGACGCCGATGACGAGGTCGGTGCCGTCCTTGATGGCTTCGCGGGCGATGTCGGTGGCGTGGAGGGGCTTTTCCGTGAACTCGACCTTGAACTCGCGGATGAAATGCCGGAGGCCGGCGCGGATCTCGCCCCAGCGTTTGCGGGTCCGGCCCCGATTGGACTCGGGATTGACGATGACCTTGGTCTTATGCCGCATCGGGGGGTCCCGGCGGTGTTTGAGGTGGAGCCACGGGGGGGAGGGCCTTCTTCGCGAAGAGGCTCACGCCGATGACCCCTCCGAGGACGCCCATGACAGCGAAGACGGCGGCCGAAATGAGCAAGCCCAGCAGGAACCAGCCCGGCGAGAAGACGCCGGAGTTATTGACAATATCGTCCAATCCGGACGGCAGGTCGCCGCCCAGCTCGACGGCCTTGTCCAGGAAGCGCCGGGCCAGGCCCAGGTTAAAAGACCGCAAGGGAAGGGAGACAACGGCGTCGACGACCGCGGCCGTGATCCCGGTCAGGGCGCCGACCATGGCCCCGTCGCCCGCGGTCAGGAGGGTCGGAGTCGCCGCGGCCAGGAGCTTGACGGCCATGGCCGCGCCGCCGACGATCCAGAGGCAGCAGATGCAATTGCCCATGCCGATGAGCGGGAGGCCGGACAGGAGCCCGGCGACGGCCCCGGCGACGAGCGCAGGCCGGAAATAATCGGGTTTCTTGGGGTCCATATCGCCTCCTCGACTGCGGGGCCTATTCTATGTTGCCGGGGGGCTTTTTGCAAGCATCCGGGCCGCCAGCCGCTCCCGTCTGGTCCGGACGAGGTCGGCCAGGCCGGCCACGAAGTAGAAGGGCAGGATGATGCCCCAGAGGACCCCGGTGGCAAAGCGGAGCCCGATCGGGCTTTTCCAGATCCCGAGGACTCCGGCCAGCCCGTCCAAAGCCAGGGGCAGCGTCACCAGGACGAACGTCCGGGCCCGGGGCAGGGCTGGGCGGGAAAAGCCCCGGATGAGCGGGTAGAGGACGAGTCCGGCCAGGAAGCCGGTGTAGATTCCCAGGCAACGCCCGCAGACGGCCAAGGGATGGCCTTTCAGTACGAAACAGCGCTCGGCGATCTGGTGGCAAACAGGGGCGAAAACGGCATAGACGATCCGGGCCGCGCCGGCGTCGCCGCGGGCGGCCAGCCAGGGGGCCAGAAAGATCAAGGCCATCCAGACGATCGCTCCGCCGAAGGTCAAGGCCCAGATCGTGCGGACGGACCGGGAACCCGGGGCGGGCGTCATGGGCGCTATTCTAATCCATATCGCCGGGCCTGTCACCCGGCGGGACGGATTTCCGCAGACGATTGACAGGAGTGGACATCCTTGGGTAAATTAGTCGCGGTTCTCTATATCTGCGATAAGACGACCTTCGGAAAGGAGGACACGATGACCGGGTTGCGCAAAACGTGTGTGATCCTGATAGGCGCCCTCGCCCTGACGTCGGTCTATGCCGCGGCCCAGACCGAGGAGGCGAACGCCATCCTCGGCCAAGCCGGATCGAGCGTTCTCGCGCTCGTCACCTACGGCTCTGACAAGGCCGAGATCCTCAAAGGCTCTGCCCTCGCCCTGAGCGAGGACATCGTCGTCACGGCCTATCATGTCGTGTCCCAGGCCTTCGATGTCGAGGGCCTTAACATCAAGGGCAAGAAGGTCAAGATCGAGGGCGTCCTCGGGATCGACAAGGCCCACAACCTGGCCCTGCTGAAGCTGAAGGGCAAGCTCACGGCCCTGCCCGTGGGTTCGGTCGACAGTCTGGCCGCGGGGTCCAAGCTGTTCGCCCTGGGCTCCAACGAGTCGGGCCAGGTGGTCCTGGCCGAAGGCACGTTCCGCAGGACGGTCGATCTCGGCGCCGCGGGCAAGATCATCGAGGTCTCGATCCCGAGCCCCGAGCAGTTCCGCGGCGGGCCGCTCGTCGACATCAACGGCCAGCTCATCGGGATGCTCTTCGTCGGGGATCGGAACCTCAGGTTCGGCCTCCCGATCAATACCCTCGTCGCCGTGCCCCGGACGGGGAAGGTGACCGAGTTCAAGGCCCAGACCAAGGAGAACTTCTTCGAAACGGTCGAGGGAAACTATTTCGCCGGCCGGGCGGCCATAGGGCTCGACGAGCAGATGACGGCCCGGGTTCACCTGGAGAAGGCGGTCAAGATCAATCCGTCCGACGTCCAGGGGCACCTCCTGCTGGCCGACATTTGCGCCCGGCAGAGGGACTACGCCGAGGCCGCGGCGGCCTACCGCAAGGTCACCGAGCTCGATCCGTCCCGGGCCGAAGCGTTCTACGGCTTGGGGACGATCCTGTACAAGCAGACGCAGTACAAGGACGCCGCTGAGGCGTTGGAGAAGGCGGCGGCGCTGGGCTATGCCGGCAAGGAGGTCCAGTTCGACCTCGGCGCCGCTTATGAAGCCATCCCGGATTTTGCCAAGGCCGCGGCGGCTTACGAGAAACACATCGCTTCCGGGGCGCCGGAGGCCTGGAACGCCTATCTGAGGCTTGGGATCTGCCGGACCAAGATTGGCGAGTACGACGCCGCCATCGCCGCCCTGCTCGAGGCCCAGAAGGTCCAGCCCCGGGACACCAAGATCGGGGAGGCCCTGGCAGAGGCCTACACCAAGGCGGGGCGTCTCGACGAGGCCGATGCCGTTTACGTGGCGATGGCCGGGTTCAATCTCCCCGAGGCCAAGAGCTACCACACCAGGGCCTACCAGATGTACGATGGGGCCGGCAAGTTCGACAAGGCCGTTCTTCCGCTCCAGAGGATCATCGAGCTCGATCCCAAGAACGAGACGAATTACTACTATCTCGGCATGGCCTATTTCAAAGCCCAACAATACGATGCGGCCGTCGGGGCCTTCCAGAAGGCCGTCGCTATCAAGCCCGATTTCGAGCACGCCTGGTACCAGATCGGGTCCTCCTATTTCAGCACCAAGAAGTACAGGGAGGCGGCCGGGGCCTACAGGAAGTATGCCGAGATCAAGCCCGAGGACCCGGCTGGCTGGCTCAACATCGGGGTGGCCTTTAACCAGGCCAAGGACTACGAGTCTGCCCTCGAACCGTTGAAGAAGTGCGTCGAGATCAAGCCCGACAACTCGGTGGCCCTGGCCAACCTGGCCATCGTTTACATCAACCTGAAGGACATGTACAGCGCCAAGGAGATCTACAACAAGCTCGTGACCCTCGACCCGGCCATGGCCGAGAAGCTGAAGAAGTACATCAAGTGACGCATGGCCGCCGCCGGGCGGCGTCCCGTCAAGAAAGGGCAGATGGCGGAATTGGCAGACGCGCTAGGCTTAGGACCTAGTTCCTGATGAAGGAGTGCGGGTTCGAGTCCCGCTCTGCCTACTGACCTCCGGCGCCGCCAGGGCCGGAAGGCCGCGGCCGGGACGGCCGGGTCGTCCGCGACAACCGGGTTGCCGATCACGATCCCAGGAGATGAAAGAGACACACCGATGAACGCACCAGGAAGACAGAGCCGACTCGCCGATCTCAGCCCGAGCCGCAAGGAGATCGAGCTCGAGATCCCCGACGAGGAGTTCCGCGCCGAGTACGAGAAGGTCCTCGGGGACTATGCGACCCGGGCCAAGCTCGACGGCTTCCGCAAGGGGCACGCCCCCCGCGAACGGGTCAGGACCCTTTTCGACCATGAAATCCGGCACGACGCCTATGACGCCCTCATCCCGAGAGTCCTCGAGGAGGAATTGAAGGCCCTCCGCCTGAATCCCGTCAACGTTCCGGAGCTCAGGGACCTGAAGCACGAGGAGGGCCAGCCCCTCCGCTGCACGGCCGCCTTCGAGGTCCTGCCCGAGTTCGAACTGCCCGACTACCGGTCCGTCCAGATCAAACGGAAGGCGGTCGAGCTGGCGGACGCGGACGTCGACCGGGCCATGGAGGACATCCGGGCCCGGGCGGCCGAATACGTCCCGGTCGAGGGCCGGGGAGTGGCCGGCGGGGACTACGCCGTCGTCGAGATGCAGGGCCGGGACCAGAAGACCCGCCGTCTCCTGCCCCTCGAGAAGGCCGTTGTGCTGGCCGGCCACGCCGAGAACGAGCCGGCCCTGAACGACAAGATCATGGGCATGACCCCGGGAGAAGAGCGCCCCTTCGAGGTCGTCTATCCCAAGGAGCACGCCAACAAGCGAGTGGCCGGAAAGGACATCGTCTACAACCTCCGGCTCCGGGAGCTCAAAGAGAAGAAGCTCCCCGTCTTGGACGACGAGTTCGCCAAGAGCCTGGGGGCGGCCGAGGGCCTCGAAGCGCTTCGCGGCCGGATCCGCCAGGAGCTCCTGGCCGCCCGGGAGAGGGCCGGTCAGAACGAGACCGCCTCGGAGGTCCTCCAGGCGATCGCCGACCGGGTCAAGCTCGAGTTGCCGGAATCGGTGGTCGAACAGGAAACCATGTCCGTCCTGCGGCGCGTCCTGTCCTCCTCCAGGGACAGGCGGATCTCCCCGGAAGCCCTGGAAAACCTGAAGATCGAGGCCAGGCGCCAGGCGGAGGATCACCTCCGCAACCACCTTATTCTCGAGAAGATCGCCCAGAAGGAAGGTCTGGGGGTATCGGCGGAGGAGGTCCAGGCCGAGATCGTCAGCTTGGCCAAGGCCAACAACGTCTCCGAGAAGGTCCTGGCCGAAATGATCCGTCGGGACGAGCACCGGCACGAGGAAATGGTGGAAAATCTGCTCTTTCGAAAGACTGTTGACTTTCTATTGAAAACGTCTATAATTGGTTGACCAAGGCTTTCAAACCCCGCGGCTTTTCGATGGGCGTGTCGGATCGGCGATAAATCGGCTCGGTTCCAGACGCCCGGTTGAGCCATATGCCTGAAACGGCCGGGGGCCCCGGCGGGCCCGGAGCGTGATCATGCAGGATTCCAACGAACACACCGAGGTCCTGAGAAACATCCCCCTCATTCCGCTGAGGGACCTCGTCGTGTTCCCGGCCACCCTGGTGCCCTTCATCGTCGGCCGCTCGTCGTCCATCCAGGCCCTCGAAAAGGCCGCGGAAAAGGACAAGATGATCTTCCTGGCCGCCCAGATGGACGCCTCGGTCGACAATCCGACCCCCAAGGACATCTACTCCGTGGGCGTGACGGCCAAGATCATCCGGACGATCAAGAGCGACGACCGGAATATGAAGGTCATCGTCGAGGGCAAGAGCCGGGCCCGGATCGTCGAATATCTGAGCACCTATCCCTACTACCAGATCCTGGCCAAGGTCATCAAAGAGGTCGACGACCATCTGCCCGAGTCCCGGGAGCTCCTGAAGCGGGTCCTGGCGCTGTTCGAGGACTACCTCAAGCTCAACCAGAACACCAACCTGGATTCGATCATCCCGGCCCTGCGCGAGAACACCCCGGAGCGCATCACCGACATCGTCGCCTCCCACGTCTACATGCCTCTCGAGGAGAAACAGAACCTTCTCGAGACGGTCAACAGCTTCGAGCGGCTGAGGCGGCTCAACTACGTTCTGGAGAACGAGATCCTGAAGATCCACTCCGCCTACCAGAAGGACCCCAACCGGGGGGCCCGGCGGCGGGGCTCGTTCAAGGACCAGCCGGCCGGCCAGAAGCCCTTCCCTCCGGGAGCGCCCGGAGGGCGTAAGGAAGACCAGCCCAACGAGATCGAGGAGCTCCGCCAGAAGGTGGCCAAGGCCAAGATGCCGCCGGACGCCCAGGAGAAGTCCTACAAGGAGATCGAGCGGCTGGAGACCATGCCTCCGATGTCGGCCGAGGCCACGGTCAGCCGGAACTACCTGGACTGGCTCATCTCACTGCCCTGGGTCAAGAAGACGAGGGAGAAACGGGAGCTCAAAGAAGCGGAAAGGATCCTCAACGAGGACCATCACGGCCTGGATAAGGTCAAGGAGCGCATCCTCGAGTATCTGTCCATCCGCCAGCTGGTCAAGAACCCCCGGGGCGTCATTCTCGGTCTCATCGGGCCGCCGGGCGTGGGCAAGAGCTCGCTCGGCAAGTCCATTGCCCGGGCCACAGGCCGGAAGTTCGTCCGGCTGTCCCTGGGCGGCGTCCGCGACGAGGCCGAGATCCGCGGCCACCGGCGGACCTACATCGGCGCCTATCCGGGCCGCATCATCCAGATGATCAAGCGCGGCGGAACGAAGAACCCCGTCTTTCTGCTCGACGAGGTCGACAAGATGAGCATGGATTTCCGGGGCGACCCGGCCTCGGCCCTGATGGAAGTCCTCGACCCCGAGCAGAACAGCACCTTCCTCGACCACTACATCGACACCGATTTCGACCTCTCCCAGGTCATGTTCATCGTCACCGCCAACATGGTCGACCCCATCCCCAAGCCCCTGATCGACCGGATGGAGATCATCCGCATCCCGGGCTACACGGAGGACGAGAAGCTCGAGATCGCCAAGCGCTTCCTCCTGTCCAAGCAGAGGGAGGCCCATGGCCTGACCGAGGCCAACATCAAGTTCAGCGACCACGCCCTGATGAAGCTCATCCGCAGCTACACCCGCGAAGCCGGCGTCCGGAACCTGGAGCGGGAGATCACGTCGGTCTGCCGCAAGGTCGTCAAGCGCGTCGTCGAACAGGGCAAGGACCACAAAGAGCACATCACCCCGAAGAACCTCGAGAGCTATCTCGGCATCCCGAAGTTCCGTCGTTCCGAGTTCGACAAGCGGGACGAGGTCGGGGTCAGCACGGGCATGGCCTGGACCGAGTTCGGCGGGGAGCTCCTGCGGTTCGAGGCGACCAAGATCCACGGCCGGGGAAATTTCACCCTGACCGGGCAGCTCGGCGAGATCATGCAGGAATCGGCCCAGGCGGCCTTCTCTTTCGTCCGGGGCAAGATCTACGAGCTCGATATCGCCAAGGACCTGCATCGCAATTCCGACATCCACATCCACGTCCCCGAAGGCTCGACGCCGAAGGAAGGTCCTTCGGCCGGCATCACCATCGCCACGGCCATCATCTCGCTGCTGACCGACATCCCGGTCAGCAAGAAGGTGGCCATGACCGGAGAGATCACGCTGAAGGGCAAGGTCCTGCCCGTCGGCGGCATCAAGGAAAAGCTCCTGGCCGCCTACCGGGAAGGCATCCGCGAGGCCGTCCTGCCCCTCGACAATGAGCCCGACCTCAAGGACCTGCCCAAGGTCCTCAAGTCGGGCATGACCATCCACCTCGTCGAAACGATGGACGAGGTCCTGAAGAGCGCCCTGACCCGGGAGCTGCCCAAGAAGCCCGCCGAGAGCCCCGCCAAGAAGGCGGTCGAGGCGGAGCGGCCCGCGGCCCGGGCGGCGGAGGACGACGCGGCCAAGGAGCCGCCCCTGACCAACTGAACACTTTTTTTTGACTCGATAATCGAGACCGGCAATCCACCTGGGAGAAGGACCACACATGGTGACGAAGAAGACCGACAGCGTCGAGGCGCCCCCGCCCGCCAACAAGGACTACAACCTCACCGAGCTCGAGGCCTGCGCGATCGGAGCCCTGTCCAAGGTCGCCGAAGCGGTCGGCCTGCCCGATGACGAGATCGAGGCTTCGACCAAGCACCACCTGGTCTTCAAGATCCTCGAGGCCCAGGCCAAGAAGCAGGGCCTGCTGTTCTCGGAAGGCGTCCTCGAGTGCCTGGAGGACGGCTTCGGCTTCCTGCGGGCGCCCGAGTTCAGCTACCTGCCCAGCCCCGACGACATCTACGTCTCGCCGTCCCAGATCCGCAAGTTCCAGCTGCGCACGGGCGATACCATCTCCGGCGTCGTCCGGGCCCCCAAGAACGGCGAAAAGTACTTCGCCCTGATCAAGATCGAGGCCGTCAACTTCCTGCACCCCGACGTCATCATCGAGGAGCGCCGGAACGTCCACTTCGAGGCCCTGACCCCCCTCTATCCGTTCGAGATGATCAAGCTCCAGGACGGCAATCCCAAGAACATGAACGCGCGGGTCATGGAGCTCCTGACGCCCGTCGGCAAGGGCCAGCGCGGCCTCATCGTCTCGCCGCCCCGGGCCGGCAAGACGACCATCCTCAAGACGATCGCCAAGTCGATCGAGAAGAACCACCCCGAGATCTTCCTCATCGTCCTGCTCATCGCCGAGCGGCCCGAGGAGGTCACCGACTTCAAGCGGAGCGTCAACGGCGAGGTCGTGGCCTCGACCTTCGACGAGCCGCCGACGCGCAACGCCCAGGTCGCCAATATCGTTCTGGAGAAGGCCAAGCGCCTGGTCGAGATCAAGCGGGATGTCGTCATCCTGCTCGACTCGATCACCCGGCTGGCCCGGGCCCACAACGCCATCGTCCCGCCCTCGGGCAAGGTCCTGTCGGGCGGCATCGACGCCAACGCCCTGCACAAGCCCAAAAAGTTCTTCGGCTCGGCCCGCAAGATCGAGGAGGGCGGCTCGCTGACCATCCTGGCCACGGCCCTGGTCGACACGGGCAGCCGGATGGACGAGGTCATCTTCGAGGAGTTCAAGGGCACGGGTAATATGGAGATCAACCTCGACCGGCGCCTGGTCGACAAGCGGGTCTTCCCGGCCATCGACATCAGCCGGTCCGGGACCCGGAAAGAGGAGCTCCTCATCGAGGAGGCCGACCTCAACCGGATCTGGGTCCTGCGCAAGGTCCTCAGCCAGATGAACGAGGTCGAGGCGGTCGAGCTCCTCATCGACAAGCTCGGCAAAACCAAGACCAACCAGGAGTTCATGAACCAGATGACCAAGGGCCAATAGGCGGACCCCGTGAAGACGCTCGGCCTGCTCGGCGGGATGACCTGGCACTCCACGGTCGATTACTACCGGCTCATCAACGCCGGAGTCCAGGAGCGGCTGGGCGGCTCCCACTCGGCCGAGCTGCTGCTGCTGTCGATCGATTTCGTGCCCGTCGAAAAGATGCAGGAGCGGGGCGACTGGGCCGGCATGGGCCGGCTGATGGGGGAGTGGGCCAGGCGCCTCGAGGACGCGGGCGCGGAGGGCCTGGTCATCTGCACGAACACGATGCACCGCCTGGCCGACGACATCGCCCGGGCCATCCGCATCCCGATCATCCACATCGCCGACGCCACGGCTGTGGCTGTCAAGCGGGCGGGCCTGGACACGGTCGGCCTCCTCGGCACGCGCTACACCATGGAACTCGACTTCTACCGGGGCCGGCTCGAGACCTCCCACGGCCTCAAGGTCCTCGTCCCCGACGAGGCGGGCCGGACGCTCGTTCACGACGTCATCTACAAGGAGCTGACCTACGGGACGATCCGGGACGAGTCCCGCGCGGCCTACGTCGAGATCATCGAGGATCTGAGGCGTCGCGGGGCCCAGGGCGTCATCCTGGGCTGCACGGAGATCCCGCTCCTGGTCAAGCAGAAGGACAGCCCCCTCCCGGTCTTCGACACGACGGCCCTCCACGCCGCGGCCGCGGTCGAGTTCGCCCTGGGCTGATCGCCTCCGTCATCGTCGTTGATCGTTGACAGCCCCTCTTCAGGCCTTCGGGCAGGCCGGCTGAACCGGCCTCGGATTTGACAGGGCCCGGCGCCCGGCCCTACACTCCCGAATGCAGACTCATGATCCTCAGTGGAGTTCGTATGAATAGAAAAGAGCAGCTTGGCAAAGCCCTTCTGGCCCTGTTGATCGTGCCCGTCATGGCGACGAACGCGGCGGCGCAGGCCCGGCCGAACCTGTCTGTCGCGCGCCTCGTTTATAACGCGGCGAAATCACAAGCCAATCCCCAGGGCGATCTGAAAGGCCAGCTGGCCGTCATCGACAAAGCGATCGCGGAAGCGATGCGCATGGGCCGGACCGGCGAGGTTCGACGCCTGTTGGCCCAGGGCCAGACGCTTTTAGCGGGCCGGGAATGGACCGACGATCTGGACTTCTCGAATTCGCTGGTCCTGCGCGCCGAGGCGGTCGTTCTGGATTCCAAGCAGCCCGGTTCCATCCGCATCGAACATATCTATGCTCCGCGGCTCCAGATCGTCGGCCCGCTCACGGCCCGGGTGTCCCTGCATCGTCCCCGCCGCGCGGCCCTCGGTTTCCAGCCTGGGGACAAGATCAAGGATCTCGCGACTCAGGAGGGGCTGAGCGGCGACCTTCTGGACGAGCCTGGCCGGATCGAGCTCGATTGGACGGGCATTGAAGACGGCGCCTATGTCGTCCAGGCGGAGGTCTTCGACCGGGACAAGACCCTCGGCGCGGCATCCCTGGCCGTCGAATTGCGGGGCGGCTTGGCCGACCGGCTGCGATCGATCGAAGCCGGGTTGAAAAAGATCCGGGGTTTCAAGGCTCGCCTGGCCGACGTGCTCTATCCTGTCGAGCGCATCCGGGACGTGAATCGGGGCAAGATGGAAATCGGCGGCTTCCAAGTCGCCGAGGAACTGTCCGCCGCCGAGTCGGTCCTGGCCGCCCTGCGATCGGGAAAAGACCCGTTCGACGGCCGAAAGGGAGACATGGAGCGGCATTATCTTCTGGAGGGGGCGGGCGAGATCATGCCGTATCGTGTCTATGTTCCAACGAAATACGACGGGCGGGCTGCCTTTCCCCTGATCATCGCCCTGCACGGGCTCGGCGCCACGGAAGACTCGTTTTTCGACTCCTACGGAAAAGTTCTGCCTAAGCTTGCCGAAGCGCACGGCTATCTCGTCGCCGCACCGCTCGGCTATCGGCTGGACGGATTCTACGGCGTGACCGTGCCGGGCATGGCTGCCGGCGGGAGCGCTCAACGCAAGCTGGAGCTCAGCGAGCAGGACGTGATGAACGTCCTCAGCCTGATGAAGAGAGACTACGCGGTGGATGCCTCGCGGATCTACCTCATGGGCCATTCTATGGGGGCCATGGGCACTTGGCACCTGGGCGCGAAATATCCCGACATCTGGGCTGCCTTGGCGCTGTTCTCGGGATACGGCGTTCCTTCGACCGTAGCCGGCATGAAGCACATCCCGGAATTTATCGTCCATGGCGACGCGGATTTGACGCTGCCCGTGGCTCTCTCCCGGGCCATGGTCGCCGAGCTGAAGGCACAAGGCGTCGAACACACCTATATCGAAGTCCCCGGCGGGAGTCACGTCAACGTTGTCGAACCGAACCTCGCGGCCGCCATCGAATTTTTCGACGCCCATCGCAAGAAAGCGCCCGCGAGTTCAATCGCGAAGTGAAACGCTTGGGGCAGTTATTTAACGGAGGCTATCCTATCGATCCGGCTCGATCACTTGAACCGACGGGTGCCAACTGACATGTTCAAGAAAATGCTGAGGGTGCTTGTTCCGTGCGCGCTTTGCGGCGGGGCCTTGGCGGCGTGCGCTACGAAAAATCAGTTTCTCAATCCCCCGGACTCCGCCCGGCCCGGGGTGTACTGGTATTTCATGGACGGCAACCTGAGCGCCAAGGAGATGACCGCGGACCTGGAATCCATGAAGGCGGCGGGCCTCGGCAACCTGGTCTTCCTGGAGGTGGATATCGGCATGCCCAAGGGACCGGTCAAGTTCATGAGCGAGCCGTGGCAGGAGCGGTTCGTCCAAGCCGTTCGAGACGCGGAGCGCCTGGGCCTTGACATCACCCTCGGGATCGGGCCGGGCTGGTGCGGCAGCGGCGGCCCTTGGGTCCAGCCGGAACAGGCCATGCAGCACCTCGTCTTCAGCTCGGTCGAGCTCAAAGGGCCACAGCGCTATTCGGCGGTCCTCCCCGTGCCCGCGCAGCGTTCGACCGAGTGGCACACGCTGGCCAGCCCGTATTACGAGGATGTCGTGATCTGGGCCTTCCCCAGCCGCAAACCGCTCATTGCCGACATCGACGAAAAAGCGCTTTTCTACCGGGGTCCCTATACCCTCAGGAAGGAGGTCAAGCCCTATCTGCCGGCTTCCGCGCGCTATGCGGAGCCGGGGCCGTCGGGCGTCATTCCGCCGAACGAGATCCTGGATCTCACCAAGCAGCTCAAGCCGGACGGAACGCTCAACTGGGATGTCCCGTCCGGGGATTGGACGATCGTCCGCATGGGCCGCCGTCCCACGGGCGCGAGCAGCCGGCCCGCCCCTTCCGCCGGTGAGGGCTTGGAGAGCGACAAGTTCGACGCGAAGGCTCTGGAAGATCATCTCGGCCGGTTTGTCGGCGTTCTTCTGGAAAAGATCGGACCGCGGGCAAAGGAGCACGGCCTGACCACCTTGCACATGGACAGCTGGGAATCCGGCGCCCAGAACTGGACGCCTGCGTTGCTCGACGAGTTCAAGAAGCGGCGGGGCTATGATGCCCGACCGTGGCTGCCGGTCTACACCGGCCGGGTCATCCAGAGCCTCGAGATGTCGGAGCGCTTCCTCTGGGACCTTCGTTTGACCGGGCAGGAACTGGTGCTGGAGAACCATGCCGGGGCCGTGAAGAAATACGGACAGAAACACGGGCTCTCGCTTTCGATCGAGCCTTATGACATGAATCCCGCCGGAGACCTGGACCTCGGCGCGGTGGCGGATGTCCCGATGGCGGAGTTCTGGAATAACGCGTTGGAGTCCGCCTACAGTTGTTTTGAATCCGCGTCGGTCGCGCATCTGATGGGGCGGCCGATCGTCTCAGCCGAAGCGTTCACCTCCGTGGAAGCCCTGGACGCATATCCGTGGTCGTTGAAGGATCAGGGCGACTGGGCTTTTTGCGTGGGCATCAACCGCTTTGTCTTCCACACCTTCGCCCACCAGGCGCTGGGTGACGCCTATAAGCCGGGCATGACCATGGGACCGTACGGCGTGCACTGGCACCGGAATCAGACCTGGTGGCCCATGGTGTCGGCCTACCACCGCTATCTGGCCCGGTGCTCCGAGCTTCTCCGCCAGGGTGTCTCGGTTTCCGACGTGCTGTATCTGACCCCCGAGGGAACGCCCCATGTCTTTCTGCCCCCGCCCAGCGCGCTGGAGGGGAGCGGCAGGCTGGCGGACAAGAAAGGTTATGGCTTCGATGGATGCTCCCCGAAGATCCTCATGGCCAGGGCAGAAGTGAAGGACGGGCTGATCGCCTTCCCGGGAGGAAGCTTGTACCGTCTGATGGTCCTGCCGCAGGTGGAAACGATGACCCCGGGCCTGCTCGCAAAAATACGGGACCTGGTCAAAGCCGGGGCCACGGTGGTCGGTACGCCTCCGCTCAAATCACCCAGCTTAATGGGGTATCCCGCCTGTGACGATGATGTGCAAGCTCTGGCCAGGGACCTCTGGGGGAGCCTGGACGCGCCAAGGTCGGCGACGAAGCGCATCTATGGCCAAGGCGTGATCCATTGGGGCGGCGAGCTGTCGCCCACGACGGCCCCGCCGCTCTATCCCTCCTATCCTCTGACGGCCGCTCTGCTGCAGGGCATGGGCGTCCAGGAGGATTTCACCGCAACAGGCCCCGTGCGCTACGGCCACAGGCGCGCCGCGGATCGGGATATCTACTTCGTCTCCAACCGGACCGGCGCTCCGATCCGGGCGGACTGCCGCTTCCGGGTCGGCCAAGGCAGCCCGCAGATCTGGGATCCCGTGACCGGTGAGCAGCGGCCTCTGCCGCGATTTGAGCGGGCCGACGGCCTGACGGTCATACCCCTGGAGTTCGACGCCTTCCAGAGCTACTTCGTCGTGTTCGGCGGGAAAGCCGGAAAACCGGCCTCGAAAACGGGAAGGAATTTCGCGGACCTGAAGACGGCCCAGGAGCTTTCCGGCCCATGGGACGTCGCGTTCGATCCGAAGTGGGGCGGGCCGGAGAAGATCGCTTTCGGTGATCTGCAGGACTGGACGACGCGGCCGGAACCGGGGATCAAATACTATTCCGGCATAGCCACCTACCGGAAAACACTCGAGCTGACCCGGGTTCCCGAAGGGAGGGCCTATCTGGATCTGGGGGTCGTCCACGACA
>JAPKZE010000194.1 GCA_026393955.1 Candidatus Aminicenantota bacterium | reverse complement strand
CGCGAGCGCCTCGAGGTCCCGGTAGAGGCTGGCCTGGCGCCAGACCGACAGGCGCCGCGGCATCTGGTTCCCGAAATCGTTGTCGGTGGGCGCGCGCCAATAGTTGGGCTCGATCCCGGAGCCGATGAGCTGGTGCCCTTCGACGACGAACGAATCGAGCGCGCCCGTCAGCCGGTCGAAGCGGACGGTGAAGTCCCGTCCGGCGACGCGGAGGAAGCGCGGCCCGTCGTCGACCGTGAGCGGGGGGGGAGCGGGAGCGGACGCCGCGGCGACGGCCTCGAGGCCGGCCGCGAGCGGGATCTGTTCCGAAGCCACGATGTGACCTTTGGGAAGGCCCGGCCCGGCCTCGCGGGCGCGGAGCGTGAGGTTGAGGAAATACTCGAGGCCGGGCTGCGGCTGGAAGCGGGGGAGGGGCAGCCGGACGAGCGAGCTTCCGCGGGGGGCGATGGCCGGCTTGGGGACCGTCCCGGAGGCCATCTTTTTCCCGGAAGCCGAAAGCTCCCAGTCGAGATCGAAGCGGTCGAGGGAGATGAAGTCGTAGCGGTTGCGGACCTCGATCTGGCCGGCGGCGAGGTCGGCCGGCCGGAACTTGACGAACTGGTAGACCTTCTTGACCTCGGAGAGGGCGGGGTGGGGGGTCCGGTCGGGGCCGACCAGGCCGTTGCAGCAGAAGTTCTGGTCGGACGGCACGCCAACCGGTCCGTAATCGCCGCCGAAGGCCCAAAAGGCTTCCCCTCTTGGATTCTTCGCCGCGAAGCCCTGGTCCACCCAATCCCAGATGAATCCGCCCTGGAGCTGGTCGTGGGACTCGATGGCGTCCCAGTAGTCCTGGAGGTTGCCGGTGGAGTTGCCCATGGCGTGGGCGTACTCGCATTGGATGAGCGGCCGGTCCTGCTTGACCGAAGCGTACTTGATCATCCCCTCGATGGATTCGTACATCGGGCAGTAGATGTCGGTGTGGGACCTCAGCTCGGCCCGCTCGTACTGGACCGGCCGCGACGGGTCGCGCTTCTTGAGCCAGGCGTAGGCGTCCTCGAAGTTGACCCCGTCGCCGGCCTCGTTGCCGAGCGACCAGATGATGATCGACGGATGGTTCTTGTCCCTTTCGACCATGCGCCGGACGCGGTCGAGATGGGCCGGGCCCCAGGCCGGGTCCTTGGCCAGGCTGTCCGGGCCGTAGCCCATGCCGTGGGATTCGATATTGGCCTCGTCGACGAGGTAGAGGCCGTACTCGTCGCAGAGCTCGTACCAGAGCGGATCGTCCGGATAGTGGCACGTCCGGACCGCGTTGATGTTCGATCGCTTCATGAGCTCGATGTCGCGGCGCATGGACCCTTCCGAAATGACGTGGCCGGTATTAGGGTCGTGCTCGTGGCGGTTGACGCCCTTGAGCAGGACGGGGATACCGTTGACAAGGAGCTGGCCGTTCTTGATCTCGGAGGTCCGGAAGCCGATCTTAGCCGTGATCGCCTCGACCGGCTTTCCCGCGCCGTCCAGGAGCTCGAGCACGAGACGGTAAAGGACGGGCGTCTCGGCGCTCCACCGGGCGACGCCGGCCAGGCTCGCGTCGAACCGGACGACGGTCCGGCCGTCCGGAGAAGAGGCCGCGGGCCGCTTCGTCCCCAGGACCTTCCGGCCCGCGGCGTCGAGAAGCGTCAAGGACACCGAGGCGGGGACCGGTCCGGCGGAGGCCGCCTGGCCGAGATCGACCGTCACCGCCAGCCGCCCGTCCCGGTACCGGTCATCCAGGCCGGCCCGGACCTCGAAGTCACGGATGCGGATTTTGGGCGCGGCGTAGAGATAGACGTCGCGCTCGATCCCCGCCAGCCGCCAGAAGTCCTGGCACTCGAGGTACGAGCCATCGGACCAGCGATAGACCTCGGCGGCCAGGACGTTCTGGCCGGGCTTGAGGAATTTGGTGATGTTCCATTCGGCCGGCGTCTTCGAATCCTTGCTGAAGCCGAGCTTCTCTCCGTTGACCCAGACGTAGAAGAACGACTTGACGGCGCCGAAGTGGAGATAGACGTCCATTCCGGCCCAGTCCGCCGGGACCGAGAACGTCCGGCGGTAGGAGCCGACGGGATTGCGGTCGTGAGGCACGAAGGGCGGCTTGGGGTTCCGGGCGAATTCGTAGGACATGTTGACGTAGATCGGGATGTCGTAGCCCTGGAACATCCAGTTCGAGGGGACGGGCGTCTCCGGCCAACCGCCGACGTCGGTCGCGGGCTTCCAGAAATCGAGGGGCCTGTCGCCGGACCGAGGCGACCAGTGGAACTTCCACGGGCCGTTGAGGGACATGGCTCGCGGCGACTCCTTGGGGCCGAGCTTGAGCGCCGACGCGGCGTCCGGGAACGGGACGAAGGTCGCCCGCGGCGGTTCCGTGCCGGCGTGGAGCGCGGCCGGGTTCTCCCAGTCCTCAGGCGGCGTCGCGGAGGGGGCCAGGGAAAAGGCCAGCACGCCGAGACCGGCGAGCACGATGGCGGTCTTTTTCATGAGGGCTCCTCGCTTCTCGAGATGTCAGGCCTTGGCCGTCCCGGCCCAGAGGTCGGGCGGATAGACGCCCGCGGCCACGAGCTCGCGGACGGCCGTCTGGAAGAGCGGGCGGTCCTCGGGATAGGTCACGCCGAACCAGCGCTCCCGCGTCGGCAGGATCCGAACCCGGGCCAGGCGCTCGCGGATGAGCTCGCCGACCACCTCGGGGATGAGGAACTCCGCCTTCTCCAGCCGGGCCTCGTTGGCCCGCAGGAAGGCGGGGAAGCGGCGTTCGAGCTCGCCGAAAAGGTCCGGCGTGAAGCCCCAGAAGTTCATGGAGGTCCAGCTGGCCGGGTCGAGGGGCAGCCAGTCCGCGTCGTTCTCCGTGTGCTTGATGCCGTCAGGGAAGCGCTTGATCTTCAGCAGCTCCCGGATGCCGACGAGATCGCCGTCGGCCGTGCCCCGGCAGACACCCCGGGCCACGGTGCCGTGCTCGGACAGGGTGTTCTCGAGGCGGTAACCGACCATGGCGAAATCGCCGGGCCGGCCGGCGGCGCCGCCGCGGCCGAGGTATCCGGCCATGGCTTCGAAGGCCGTCCGGCCGTAGTAGTCGTCGGCGTTGATGGCCACGAACGGCGAGGCGACCGCGTCCCGGCAGGCCAGGATGGCCTGGGCCGTGCCCCAGGGCTTCTTCCGTCCGGCGGGGATCGCAAAGCCCGGCGGAAGCTGGTCCAGGGATTGCAGGACATAGGCGGTATCGGCGGCCCGCTCGACGCGGCGGCCGATCCTGTCCCGGAACTCCGTCTCGATGTCCTTGCGGATGATGAAGACGATCCGGTCGAAGCCGGCCCGGAGGGCGTCGTAGACCGAGTAGTCCAGCACCACCTCGCCGCTCGGGCCGACCGGGTCGATCTGCTTCAGGCCGCCGTAGCGGCTGCCGATGCCCGCGGCCATGACGATCAGGGTCAGGGACGCCATCGCGCCTCCTCTTTAAGAGCTCGGTTCAAGGATGCGCCCGTATCTTATTAGAATCCTTCTTATAAGGTCAAACCGGAAACTGGGGGGATCCGAATGCCTGGCACGGAAGTCGAGCGCGAGGCGGCGAGGGGTGTCGACCCGAGGCCCCCGTTTCTTTACTTGGCCTCTCCTATCTTATATCATTGAAGCATCCTTAGAGGTGAACCCATGATCCGTTCGACGACCGTCATCTGCGTCCGCCACAAGGGGAGAACAGCCATGGCCGCCGACGGCCAG
>JAPKZE010000475.1 GCA_026393955.1 Candidatus Aminicenantota bacterium | reverse complement strand
GGAGGAGCGCCGGCTGAGCGAGAATCAGCCCGGCTACTTCTTCAACGAGCAGGTCAATTCCGCGTTCTATACGGCCTCGCCCTATCACTGGGACGTCATCGGCTGGATGGACGACCTCAGGAAGATGACGAAACAGGACCTCGTCGCCTTCCACAACACCTACTACGTTCCGAACAACGCAGTGGCCATCTACGTCGGCGACTTCGATCCGGCCGCGGTCACGGCCATGGCCGAGAAATACTTCGGCCGCATCCCCAAGGGCCCAGACCTCGAGCCCATCCGCACCGGTGAGCCGGCGCAGTACAGCGAAAAGCGGCTCTACGGCGAGGGCCCGGCTCCGACCAGCCTGCAGATGATGTTCCACACCCCGCCGGACGGCGATCCGGACACGGCGGCCCTGTCGATCCTGGCCGGCACGCTGGGGTCTGGCGGGGGCGGCTTCCGCGGCGGCATGGGCGGCGGCGGGACGGGACGTCTCTACAAGACGCTCGTCCGCGACAAGCAGCTGGCCGTCAGCGCCTCGGCCTCGAGCCGGCCCCAGTGGTACGTCGGGGCCTTCCAGTTCAGCGCGACGCCGCGCGTCGACAAGGGCGTCAAGCCCGAGGACCTGGAGAAGGAGATCTGGGCCGAGATCGACAAGGTCAAGAAGGACGGCCTGACCGAAGAAGAGATCCAGAAGGCCAAGAACAAGGGCGAGGCGACGTTCGTCCGCAGCCTCGGCAGCACCTCCGGGCTGGCCTCCCGGGTCGGCCGGGCCGACCTCATGCGCGGCTGGCGGTCCATCCTGACCGACCTCGACGACCTCAAGAAGGTCAGCAACGACGACATCAAGCGCGTCGCCGCCAAGTACCTCGTCAAGGACAACAGCCTGACGGCGATCTACACCCGGAAGTCGGGCCGGTAAGGAGGACGACATGAAAAAGACGATCATCGCCATCCTGGCCCTCGCGTTCCTCTGCGCCGGACTGGGCCTGGCCCAGGCCAAGCATCCCTCCGAGCTCAAGTACCAGTCCCTCAAGTACGAGCCGCCGGATCCCAAGGCCTCCCGGACCGTTTACGCCGGCGGCCTGCGGGCCTACGTCCAGGAGGACAAGAGCCTGCCGCTGTTCAACATCACCGCGCTCATCGACTGCGGCGACCTTTACATCCCGAAAGACAAAACCGGGCTCGGCCGCGTCCTGGGCGATCAGCTCATCAAGGGCGGCACGGCCGCCAAAGAAGGATCGGTCATCGAGGACCGCATCGATTTCCTCGGCGGCACCCTGAACTTCATGGTCGGGGAGCGGACCTCGACGCTGAGCCTGTCGGTCCTGGCCAAGGACCTCGACGAAGGCTTGGCTACGTTCTTCGACGTGCTCAGGAACCCGGCTTTCCGCGAGGAGCCTCTGAAGCTGGTCAAGGCCCGTTTCGTCGAGCAGTTGCGCCAAACCAACGACCAGCCGGGCGGCGTCCTCAGCCGGGAGTACGAGAAGCTCCTTTACGGCGACAACGCCGTGACCTGGCAGCCGACCAAGGCCACCTACGAGGCCATCACGGCGGCCGACCTCAAGGCCTTCCACGCCAAATACTTCTCGCCGAAGAACATGATCCTGGCCGTGTCCGGCGATTTCGCCAAGGCCGGGCTCAAGGCCAAGATCGAGAAGCTCGCGGCCGGGTGGAAGGGCGGGGCGGTCGCGTTCCCGGCCCTGCCGAAGGCTTTCCCGGCGCCGGAGCCGGGCGTTTATTTCATCCAGAAGGCCATCAACCAGGGCTACATCAGCCTCGGCCACCTCGGCCTCGAGGACACCAATCCCGACTACTTCGCCGTCCAGATCATGAACTTCATCCTCGGCGGCGGCAGCTTCACCTCGCGGATCACGACCAAGGTCCGCTCGGACGAGGGCCTGTCCTACAACCAGGGCAGCCGCTTCACCTACCGCTGGGGCCTGCCTGGCACGTTCTCTGGCTACGTCCAGACCAAATCGTCCACGGTCGGCTATGCCATCTCCCTCATCCTGGCCGAGCTCGACCGCATCCGCAAGACTCCCGTGTCCGACGCCGAGATGGAAACGGCGGTCAATTATTATCTCGAGAGCTTCGCCGACAATTTCCAGTCGCCCCAGACGACCATGATGAATTTCGCCAACCTGGAGATGACCGGCAAGCCCGCGGACTACTACAGGACCTACCTGTCGAAGATCAAGGCTGTGACCAAGGCCCGGGTCCAGGAGGTGGCGGCCAAGTACGTTCAGCCCGATAAGATCGCCATCATGATCGTCGGCGACTGGGAGCCGTGCAACAAGGGCGGCGACAAGTGGCCGGGCCCGCTCGACAAGCTGGGCAAGGTCCACAAGGTCGCTCTGATCGACCCGATGACGGGACAGGAGATCAAATAGGGCCCGACGCCGGAGTATCGATAAAATACAGGGGGCGGGGACGCCGGTTTGCGTCCCCACCCCTTTTTGTGCGACTAATATCAGTCAAACCATGAGCGTAGCCCCCTATTCCGTCGCCACCGTCCGCGAGCTCGAGGCACGCTTCCGGGCCGCCGGGCTCTTCCGCCCGATGCGCGTCCGGCGGTACGAGCCTGGCCAGATCCTCGAGTACGACGTCCGCGGCGTCTGGCCGGACCGGACGGGCCGGGTCAAGCTCGAGGTCGAGCGCCACGTCGGCGGCGGCTTCGCCGGCCAGGTCTATCGGGTCAAGGTCCTCGACATCGTCGCCCCCGAGGGGCCGGTCGAGGGGCTCGAAGCGGGGCGCGCCTACGCCCTCAAGATCCTCGTTCCCGTCTCCGGCTTCGGCCGCTTCGTCCGCAACACCCTCTACGGGATCGGCTTTCAGGCTCCCTTCGCGCCCCAGGTCAATCCGGACGCTGCAAGGGCGGGAGCCCTGTGGCAGAAGTTCATCCGGCGGGGCGCCGGGGCCTGGCTCGGCACGGAGCGGGCCGTCGTCGACGTCCTGGCCACGCTGGTCGATCCGGTCCTCGGCAGCTGCGGCGAGCTCAGCGAATGGGTTGACGGCCGGCTGTGGCGCTACGAGATCGACGACGACCTCTTCGCCCGGCTGAGCTGGAAGTCGGGCCCCGGTCCCGCGGGGACCGGGACTGGGACGCCCTGCCGGCCTGAGAAGGCCCTTGGGTCGCCGGAGTACCGGGCGAAGCGCGTCTTTATGAAGGAG
>JAPKZE010000073.1 GCA_026393955.1 Candidatus Aminicenantota bacterium | reverse complement strand
GGGCTCCGTCGCGGCGGGGCTCCACGGCGTCCTCTACAAGCCGGAGACGGACCTGGCCAACGAATTAAGAAAGTTGGGGCTACGCTTCTGAAGACGGGGACACGTACCTGAGGTACATGTCCCCTTTATTTAGGATCTTCTCCCATCTCCGGGTTTCCCTCTCGCGGCGGCGATGGGTGTCGCCTCGCAGATCCCCGTGGTGGAGGGGGGACCCGCGCAGCGGGGGGAACCGCACGAACTGGTTCCCGGGGGGCCGGGGAGCTAGAGGCGATACCCTGAGCCAAGCCTGAGAGAGGGACCTCCCGTAATCGGGAGAAGTGCCTTTATTTACCGACGACCTGGACCCAGGCCTGGCGGGTCCGGGGGCCGTCGAACTCGCAGAAGAAGACGCCCTGCCACGTCCCCAGCTTGAGCCTTCCGCCCTCGACGATGAGCGTTACCGACGAGCCGACGAGCGCGGTCTTGACGTGGGCCGGGGAGTTCCCTTCGCCGTGGGTGTAGGGGAGCGCGTCGGGCACGATCTTTCGCAGGACCATGGCCAGATCGGCCCGCACGTCGGGGTCGGCGTTCTCGTTCGCCGTGATCCCGGCCGTCGTGTGGGGCACGGTCACGACGCAGACGCCGCCGGCGACGCCCGATGAGGCCACGGCCCGCTCCACGTCGGCCGTCAGATCGACGAAGTCCTCTCGCGATCTTGTCCGGATCTCGATAGTATTCATATCCGCCTCAACAACTTAAAAAAAACTCGGGAAAGCCCTTGACAAGCCTCCAAACCGGGGTGTAGAGTTCCCTCGGAAAATACAACATTTAGTATTTTCCCTGCAATAGCTCCACAAGATATGGGATAAAAGCCGAAAGGCTTTTTAATTTGGCCATGGTTTCTGGACGGGCTGATCTTAGCACGTTGCGGGCCGAAATCCCAGGCTTGTGAGGCCGGCGGAGAAGGAGAAGGAGGCAAGCAATGGTCAGCGCGGTCGGCAGGATCAAGAAACGGGACGGAACGGTAGCGGATTTCAACCAGGACAAGATCACCAGCGCCATTCACAAGGCCATGAAGTCCGAGGGCATCTCGGACCTGACCGTCGCCAAGACCGCCTCCGACATCGTCTGCTTCATGATCGAGGAGAAGTTCGGCGGCTACACCATCCCCTCGGTCGAACAGATCCAGGACGTCGTCGAGATGGTCCTGATGAAGCAGGGCTACCACGATGTGGCCAAGTCCTACATCCTCTACCGCGAAAAGCACAAGGGCATCCGCGAGGCCAAGAAGATCGGCCTCAACCTCGAGCGCCTGGTCAGGGACTACCTGAGCAACGCCGACTGGAAGATCCGCGAGAACTCGAACGAGGGTGTCCAGAGCTTCGCCGGGCTCAACGCCCGTGTCTCCGGCGAGGTCCTGTCGAACTTCGCCCTCAACCATATCTATAGCGAGCGGGCCAAGAGGGCCCACGAGACGGGCGAGTTCCACATCCACGACCTGAGCTATCCCATCGTCGGCTACTGCGCCGGCTGGTCCCTGGAGAACCTCATCCGCAAGGGTTTCGGCCACGTCCCCAACCAGGTCCACTCCAATCCGGCCAAGCACCTCGACACCCTGACCTTGCACATGGTCAATTACATCGGCACCATGCAGGCCGAGTTCGCCGGGGCCCAGGCCTTCTCCAGCGTCGACACCCTCCTCGCTCCGTTCGTCCGGCACGACAAGCTCAGCTACGAGGACGTCAAGCAGGACATGCAGAAGCTCATCTTCGGCCTCAACGTGCCCTGCCGCTGGGGCTGGCAGACGCCTTTCTCCAACCTGACCTTCGACTGGACCATCCCCGAGGACATGAAGGCCAAGAAGGCCGTCGTCGGCGGCGTGGAGCTCGACACCTGCTACGGCGATTACCAGGAGGAGGTCGACTGGATCAACCAGGCCTTCCTCGAGATCATGATCGAGGGCGACCTCAAGGGCCGCGTCTTCACCTTCCCCATCCCGACCTACAACCTCAGCAAGGAGTTCGACTGGGATTCGCCCAAGGCCAAGCTCCTCTTCGACGCCACGGCCAAGTACGGCATTCCCTACTTCCAGAACTACATCGGCACGAACATGAGCCCCGGCGACATCCGGGCCATGTGCTGCCGGCTCAACCTCGACCAGCGCGAGCTCATGCGCCGGCCCGGGAGCATCTGGGGTCCCGGCGACTCGACCGGCTCCATCGGCGTCGTCACCATCAATCTCAACCGGGTCGCCTTCGAAGCCTCCGATAAGGAGGATTATCTGGCCCGGCTCAAGGAGCTCATGACGGTCGCCAAGGGCACGCTCGAAGCCAAGCGGGAGATCGTCAACAACATGCTCGAGAAGGGCATGATGCCCTACACCAAGGTCTATCTCGGCCACTTCGACAACCACTTCTCGACCATCGGCATCTGCGGCATGCACGAGGCCTCGATGAACTTCCTGAAGAAGGGCATCGGCACGCCCGAGGGCCTCGAATTCGCCGTCGAGACGCTCCAGTATATGCGCGGCGTCCTGCGCGAGTTCCAGGAGGAGACCGGCCAACTCTACAACCTCGAGGCCACGCCGGCCGAATCCACGGCCTACCGGCTGGCCCGCCTCGACCGCCAGAAATACCCCCGGATCTACACTTCGGGCACCGAGAAGCACCCCTATCTCACGAACTCGACCCAGCTCAACGTCGACGCCACCCGGGACATCTTCGAGGCCATCCAGCACCAGGGCGAGATCCAGCCGCTCTACACCGGCGGGACCATCTTCCATGCCTTCCTGCCGGAGGCCATCGACGGCGAGACCTGCAAGAAGCTCGTCCAGAGGATCGCCCAGACCAAGCTGCCGTACTTCTCCATCACCCCGACCTTCAGCGTCTGCATGAACCACGGCTACCTGCGGGGCCGCCTGCCCGCCTGCCCGGAGTGCGGCGACGAGACGGAGGTCTACAGCCGCATCGTCGGCTACATGCGGCCCGTCCGGACCTGGAACGACGGCAAGCAGCAGGAGTTCAAGGACAGGACGACCTACGACAAGATCGGCTGAGCCCGGACCCATTTTCGATGAGGCGGTGAATTCATGGATTACCTGCTCTTTACCTATCCCAACTGCAACAAGTGCGACGCGATGAAGAAGAAGCTGGCCGAGACCGGCACTCCCTACCAGGAATTCGGCCTGACCTCGCCCCCGGGCAAGGCCAAGATCCGCGAGTTCATCAACGTCATCAAGCGGGACGGCACCGGGGCCGTCATCCTGCCGACCCTGATCGCCCACACCCAGGGCATCGTCCGGGCCGTCCTGAACACGGCCGAGGAGTTCGACGCGTGGTCGAGATCAAAGGGATAGAGAAGTTCTCCAGCCGCGACTTCCCCGGCCACATCTCCTCGACGATCTTCCTCGGCGGCTGCACCTTCCGCTGCCCTTACTGCCATAATTCCCAGCTCGTCCTCGAGCCGGAGACCATTCCGAGCATGGCCGCCGATTACTTCCTGTCCTATCTCGACGGCCGCAAGGGCTGGCTCGAGGCCGTCTGCTTCACGGGCGGGGAGCCGCTGCTCCACGAAGACGTCGAGAACCTCATCCGGGTCGTCCGGGAGAGGGGACTGCTCGTCAAGCTCGACACGAACGGCTCGTTCCCGGACCGCCTCGAGGCGCTCCTGGCGCTCGGCCTGCTCGATTGGGTGGCCCTGGACATCAAGGCCCCGCTCGAGCGCTACCGCGAGGTGACCCGGTCGAACGTCGATCCGGAGAAGATCGCCCGGGCGGCCGATCTGCTCCGCGGCTCGGGCGTGAAGCACACCTTTCGGACCACCGCCGTCCCCGGCCTCGTCGGGAAGGAGGACGTGGTCAAGATCGGCGAGTGGCTCAAGGGCGCGGAGCACTATCTCATCCAGCAATTCGTCCCCCAGACGACCATCGACCCGGCCTTCCTCGAGGTCAAGCCCTACGGGCGGGCCGAGCTCGAGGAGATCGCGGCCGCGGCCCGGCCGTACTTCGGCGAGGTCCGCATCGAAGGGGACTGAAAGGCCGACGCTCATGGAGCTCAGAGTCAAGCGCATCCACCCCGACGCCAAGCTGCCGGTCTACGGACATCCGGGCGACGCCGGGCTGGACCTCTACGCCGTCGCCGACCGCGAGTTGGCCCCGGGCGAAGTGTTCGCGGTCCCCACGGGCATCCAGATCGCCGTCCCGGCCGGCCACGTCGGCCTCGTCTGGGACAAGAGCGGCATCTCGCTCAAGGGCGTCCACCGGCTGGCCGGCGTCATCGACGCCGGCTACCGGGGCGAGGTCCAGGTCGTTTTGATCAACCTCGGCGCCGGGCCGTTCTCGATCAAGAAGGGCACGAAGATCGCCCAGCTGCTTGTCCAGCCCGTCGCCGCCGTCTCGGTGGTCGAAGCCGGCTCGCTCGACGACACCTCGCGCGGCCAAGGCGGCTTCGGATCAACCGGCCTGTCCTAGCGGCAGGGAGCGCGAGCCCGGGAGATACGTCCGCGCCCGGGGGGCCTCTCCGGGACCGGGAAATGGATCCGGTGTTGTGCTAAAATAGCCCAGAATTTGTGTTCGAGGACGTCCCTCATGAAACGAATGATATACGCCCCCATGGTCCTGGCCCTGGCTTGGGTCCTCGCCACCATCCCAGCCCGGGCCCAGGACCCGCCGGCCCCGCGCCTGAAGCTCATCTTCGTCGAGCGCTTCCGCTTCGAAGGCTGGGACAACGCCGTCAACCTGGACGACGCTTCGTCTGAATCCGCCGCCTACACGCGCAACCGGACGACGCTCGGCCTGAGCTGGAAGCCGGTCAAGAACCTCGAGGTCCTGGGCAAGGTCACCAACGAGTTCCGCGTCTATCTGGCCCCCAAGAGCCAGGCCTTCAACTGGAACGAGATCTTCTTCGACAACCTCTACGTCAAGTGGACCATCCCGGGACGCGTGCCCTTCACCGTGACCGGCGGGCGCCAGGACATCAATCTCGGCGAAGGCTTCGTCGTCGCCGACGGCACGCCCGACGACGGCTCCCGGTCCTACTACTTCAACGCCCTGCGCGTCGACGCCGGCCTGGCGAAGGGTCACACCTTGACGGCCTTCGCTCACGCCACGGAAACGACGGACAAATACCTGCCGGTCATCAACAAGGTGCCCAGGCCCCTCACCGAGCAGCCGGAGCGGGCCCTGGCCCTCTATTACACCGGCGCTTTCGGCCAGGCGAAGGTCGACGCCTATGCCATTCGGAAATCGACGGAAGCGACCGATCTCCTTCCGACGGCGACCCGGACCGACACCTTCGGCGCCCGGGCCGTCGTGCCGCTCACGAAGAAGCTCGTCTTGACCGGGGAAGGGGCCTTCCAAACAGGCTCCTTCGGCGACGCCGGCCGCTCGGCCACCGGCGCCATCGCCCACCTCGACTACGAACTCAAGGGCACGCTGCCCCTCCTAAAGGCTTTCGTGCTCGGCGGCATCCTGCTCAGCGGCGACGACCCGGCCACGGCCGGGATGGAGGGCTGGGACCCCATCTTCAGCCGCTGGCCGAAATGGAGCGAGGGCTACATCTACACGTTCACCAGCGAGAGCCGCCCGTCCTACTGGAGCAACCTGTCTTCGCTCTACGCGCAGCTGGCGTTCGATCTCGGTGCCCGCTCGGACGGCCACATCATGGTCATGCCGATGGGCGCGGACCACGCCCAGCCGGGCGAGTTCCCCGGAGGGACGGGCCTATACCGCGGCACTCTCGTCCGGGGCCGCCTGAACCACAAGTTCAGCAAATATGTGACCGGCCGGGTCATCTGGGAGCATTTTGCGCCGGGCAGCTTCTACTTCCCCGGCGCTTCTAGCTTCAACTGGCTCCAGTTCGAGCTGATCTTCCGGTACTGAGCTCAGAGCTCGGCCTGGAAGATCCGAACGGCCAGGCCCGGTGACTTTCTCCCCAGGCCCGAGAAAATGACCTGCGGGGCGGGGATGCCGAGCCGGAGCTTCCCCCCGGTGACGCTCAACAGGGAGGCCTGGACCTGGGGCGGCGAATCGTAGCGCCGGCTGGCGTTGTAGCCGATCACGGCGCCGACCGCCGGCGCCAAGGTCGAGCAGGTAAGGGCGAGTATTCCCAGGGTCTCGGTGTCGCTCTCGAAGGCCAGATAGAGGAGGAGCCCCCCGGCCGCCGCTCCGACCACGCCGTACAGGTAGGTTTTCCCCAGCGATCCCTGTTGCGGACCGTGATTGCCGATGAGATAGACGACCAGCGGCGTCAGGACCGCGCCCCCGAAAACCATCCAGGTTGTCGCCCTCCGGCGCATGGCCTCGTCGTCGTCGAGGGTGCCCTCGGAGGCCGTCAGGATGGAGAGTGCGAACATTCCCCCGGTCACGCCCACTCCCGCCAGGATCTGGGCCGCGACCTTGCCTGTCTTGACCGGCGGCCGCTGAGCTTGGCCGGCCTCGCCCCGCGAGACCGGCCTCGTTCCCGAGCCTGTCAGAATCCCATCGCGTCCGCCGGCCGTCCTTGGGAGAGCGATCGTCCTTCCGGCGGCCGCGGGCGCTTCACCACCGGATCTTGCCGCCAGAGAGAATCCGGCCGACCAATCCTGCGCATCCCCGCCCATGACCGGACCGGCCATCAGGCTGGACATCATCGCGGCCAGCGCCAGGCGGCCGAGGGCCGCCGCCCCGTTCCTTAAGCGCGCGGGATCGATAATTTTCATCGCCTATCCCTCCTGCCTTAGGATCATGCACAGCATACGTCCGGCGGGACGGCGAGTTGTCAAGGAATTGTCAATTTTCAGCGGACGAGGCTCAGGAGGGGCGTCGACGCGAACGAGACCAGCATCCCGATCGT